>CAMCNM010000007.1 GCA_945876015.1 Gemmatimonas phototrophica | reverse complement strand
TGTACCCCCTCCACCCGGAGCCCCCTGCCCTTGGCCGCTTCTCCACACCTCGAGTTCGAGCGGGACATCGCCGAGATCGAGGAGCGCATCCGGAACCTCCTCGAGCTGGCCGACGGGAAGGGGATCGACGTGACCGAGGAGCTCGAGGTGCTCAAGGAGAAGCTCGCCACCCTGCGGGAGGAGACCTACCGCAACCTGCGTCCGATCGAGCAGGTGCAGGTGGCCCGCCATCCGAGACGGCCCTACACGCTGGACTACGTCGAGCGCTGCTTCACCGACTGGATGGAGCTGCACGGCGACCGCGGATACCGAGACGACGAAGCGATCGTGGCGGGCTGGGCGCGGCTGGACGGCGAGTCCGTGATGTTGATCGGGCACCAGAAGGGCCGTGACATGAAGGAGAACCTGCGGCGCAACTTCGGCATGCCCCACCCGGAGGGATACCGGAAAGCGCTCCGCCTGATGCGCATGGCCGAGAAATTCCACCGGCCCGTGATCACGCTGATCGACACCCCCGGTGCGTATCCCGGGATCGGCGCCGAGGAGCGCGGGCAGGCCGAGGCGATCGCGATGAACCTGCGCGAGATGGCGCGGCTCAGGACCCCCATGGTCTCGGTGATCATCGGCGAGGGTGGCTCGGGCGGCGCGCTCGCGCTCGGCGTGACCGACCGCGTGCTGATACTCGAGCACGCGGTCTACTCGGTGATCTCGCCCGAGGGCTGCGCGGCGATCCTGTGGCGCTCCGCGGAGCACCGCGCGAAGGCCGCCGAAGCGCTCCGCATGACCTCGAGGAACCTGTACGAGCTGGGGATCGCCGATGAGGTGATCCAGGAGCCGCCGGGTGGCGCGCATCAGGACTGGGACGGCGCCGCGCTCGCGCTCAAGGAAGCGTTGCTCCGCCGTTTCGGGGAGCTGCGCGGGATCGACACCGAGGAGTTGGTCGCCAAGCGTCAGGCCAAGTTCGAGGCCATGGGCGCGTGGCGTGAGCCGCAGGACGAGCACAGGCCCCGCGAGGTTTCTGCCGGAGCCTGAAGCAGCAGACCCGAAGCACCGGCCCATGCCCGGCGAGAAGGGATAGATCGATGGCACAGGTGGCAGGATTCGCCGAGGTCCGCTTCAAGGGGACCCGCAAGGCATATTTCACGTACGAAGCGATGGACCTCGCGCCGGGCAGCCACGTCGTCGTGGAAGCCGACCGTGGCGAGGACCTCGGGGAGGTGTCGGCGCTCGGCGCAATCGCGCAGCGCAAATGCTCTTCCTCCGGCGGCTGCTCCACGCCCACCCCGGAAAAGCGCATCGTGCGCCCCGCACGCACCGACGAGATCGGACGCATCGAGTCGCTCAGGACCGACGAGAGCCGCGTGCGCATCGAGACGCGCAAGCTGGTGGACAAACACCGCCTCAAGATGAAGGTCACCGAGGCGGAATGGCAGTTCGACCGCAACAAGCTGATCATCTACTTCACGGCCGAGCGCCGCGTCGACTTCCGCGAGCTCGTGCGCGATCTGGCCCGCACCTTCCGCACCCGCATCGAGCTCAAGCAGATCGGTGTGCGCGACGAAGCGGCCCTGCTGGGCGGCGTCGGCCGCTGCGGCCGCGAGCTGTGCTGCTCCACGTGGCTCCCGGAGCTCAACCCGGTGAGCCTCCAGCTCGCCAAGGATCAGCGGCTCTCCCTGAATCCAGCGCAGATCTCGGGCTGTTGTGGGCGGCTCATGTGCTGCCTGATGTACGAGCACCGCACCTACGTGGAGGCGCGGCGCCGGTTCCCGAGAGAGGGCAAAGCGCTCCGCACCGGGAAGGGCGAGGAGCGCGTCGTCGCGGTGGACATCTGGCGCGATACGGTCACGCTGCGCGACAACGAAGGCACGCGCCGCCTGGTCACGCTCGAGGCCCTCAAGGGAGAGATGTCCTCGGGCGGGCTCACGCTGGGCCCCGAGGGAGCGGCGGAGAGCGGAGAGGCGACCACGTGAACTCTCCGTCCCGACGTCGATTTCTCACGACGCCGATCTACTATCCCTCGGGCGAGCCCCACATCGGACACGCCTACACCACGATCCTGGCCGACGTCCTCGCGCGCTTCTGGAGGCAGGACGGCCTGGACGTGTTCTTCCTGACCGGCACCGACGAGCACGGTCAGAAGATGCTCGAGGAAGCGACCCGGCGCGGCATGACCGCGCGCGAGCTCTCCGACCAGATGTCGGCGCGGTTCAAGGCCGCCTGGAAGGACCTCGACATCTCCCACGATCGGTTCATCCGCACCACGGAGCCGGACCACGTCGCCGTCGTGACCGCGTTCCTGGAGCGGCTCTGGAACAAGGGCGAGATCTACGAGGGGAAGTACAGCGGGTGGTACTGCATCTACGAGGAGCGCTACTGGACCGAGAAGGATCTCGGACCGGACCACGCATGCCCCGACTGCGGCCGTCCCACGCGGGAGATCGAGGAGAAGAACTACTTCTTCAGGATGGGCGCATATCAGCAGCGCCTGCTCGACCATATCCGGGACAACCCCGAATGGATTCAGCCGACGATTCGCCGGAACGAGATCCTGGGCTTTCTGGCCCAGCCGCTCGAGGACCTCTCGATCTCGCGCCCGAAGTCACGCGTGTCCTGGGGTATTCCCCTTCCCTGGGACCCGGAGCACGTCGCGTACGTCTGGGTCGATGCGCTGATCAACTACGTGACCGGCTCGGACGCGATCGATCCGACCCGGGCGCCGGCCGAGCAGGGCTTCGAGGACACGAGCGCCTCCAGGTGGCCGGCGGACGTGCACCTGATGGGCAAGGACATCCTCACCACCCACGCGGTCTACTGGCCTACGCTCCTGATGGGCGCGGGTCTGCCGCTGCCGAAGGGAATCCTCGCGCACGGCTTCTGGGTCGCCGGCGAGCAGAAGATGTCCAAGTCGTTCGGCAACGTGATCGATCCGCTCCAGCTCCGAGAGCGCTTCGGCACGGACGCGGTGCGCTGGTATCTCCTACGCGAGATGCCGACCGGCCAGGACGCGTCGTTCACGCCTGAGCGGTTCCTCGTGCGCTACGACGAGCTGGCGAACGTGCTCGGCAACCTCGCGTCGCGCACGCTCGGGATGACCGACAAGTATCGGCAGGGAAGAATCCCCGACGCGCCGGGCACCGGGCTCGACGGTGAGATCGCGGCAACGCTCGCCACGATCCGCGCGTCGGTGGCGGGTTACCGGCTGCACGACGCGCTCGCCGCCGCGATGGACCTCGCGCGCCGCGCGAACGGTTACGTGGAAGAGCGCGAGCCGTGGGCTCAAGCGAAGGACCCCGGACGCGCCGCCGATCTGGACGAGACGCTCGCCACGCTCGTCCGGACGCTGGCCGCGCTCACCGCGTTCCTGCAGCCCGTCTGCCCGGGGAAGATGGTCGAGCTCGCCGCCCGTCTCGGGCTCAATGCGGTTCCCAGGCTTGAGGAGGTGGACAGGGTTCGCCTCGGGGGCAACCAGGTCCGGAAGGGGGAGCCCCTCTTCCCCAGAGCCGAGCTTCTGGACGCGGCGGCCGCCAAGGCCCCCTGATCCCCAGAGCTCGCTGGCGGCGGAGCCAACTACAGGTGTTGCCTCCCGACTTCGTGCCAAAAAGTGCAAGGCGCTTGACAGACGGGTCCCCAGGGGGAAACTTTCAGAGTTACACCAACAATTTCGTCCAAGGAAGTCCCCCCAAAGGTCCACCCCCGACTGGGAAGGTCTCCGGTCGGGACTACTTCGTTCACGCCGGTCGAGAGAAGCGCACATGACGCGAGACCGCTGGACGCTCATGCTGCTCAGAGGTGAGCGGAGCCCTATCCGGCAGGTCTCGCTTTCGCCGCGCGCCGCGAACCTCTGCGTCGGCGCGTTCGCGGCGGTGGTGCTCGGACTCTCGGGACTCGCCGCCACCGTCGGAATGGACAGCGCAGCCCGCCTGGAGGCGCGCCGTCTCGCCCGTGAGAACCAGGCGCTCACGCAGCAGCTCGCGACCATCCAGGACCGGGTGGACACGTTCGATGGAAGCTTGAGCAAGCTCTCCGCGCAGGACTCGCGGATCCGCCTGCTCGCCGGCCTGGACTCGATCGACCCCGAGGTCCTCCAGGTAGGTATCGGGGGACCGAGCACCGCGGACCCGCGGTCGAACCCGCTCTGGTCGATGGACTCGACGCTCTCCAAGCAGACCTTCGTGGTGAGCTACGACCTGAACGCGCTCGAGCGCCGGGCCAGCATCCTGCAGAGCAGCCTCGGCGAGGCGACCGACTCGCTCATGGCCCACGTCGAGCTACTCGAGTCGATGCCCTCGATCCTGCCTACCGACGGGATCGTCTCCAGCCAGTTCTCCAAGAGCCGCTACCATCCGATCCACCAGGTACCGCTGCCCCACGAGGGCGTGGACATCGCGGCCCTGGGCGGCACGCCGATCATGGCCGCGGCCAAGGGCGTGATCATCAAGTCGGAGTGGGAGAACGGATACGGCCAGATGGTCGAGATCGATCACGGCTACGGCTTCACCACACGTTACGGGCACGCATCGAAGCTGCTCGTCCGCGTCGGACAGCAGGTGAAGCGGGGCGACGTGATCGCGCTGGTAGGAAACACCGGTATCGCCACTTCTTCCCACCTGCACTACGAGGTCAGGGTGCAGGGCAAGCCGATGGACCCGTTGAACTACGTGATCGCGGGCGCTATTCCATGAATCGGCCCTGACCCGGCGCCCCGCCGAGCCCGATCCTTGCTGAATGGGGCGCCCGATGGGCGCCTCTTTTTTTCCCCCGGAGCGAGTCCTTTCCGGGATGGAACCCGCCCCTATTCGCGGGGGAACCAATCGAGTGCATGTGAACCCCGAAGCGACGATCTCGCGCCGAGCGCGCCGGCTGATCTGCCTGGCCTGGCTTTCCGCCCTTCCGGCAACCGCCAACGGGATCCTGGCGCAGGTCGCCCGCCCCGCCGCGGACGTCGCGGTGATCCAGCCCCCGTCCACCCAGCTTTCGCCTCGCGCGAGCGCGGCGCTCCTGCCCGACACGGTGATCACGCCGCGCGACGGCCCCAAGCTGATCCGGCTGGCGGCCCCAGGCTCGGCGCTCACCACACTTCGGCTCTCCATACCGGTGGAAGAAGGCCCCTCCGAGGCGGGCGCCTCCCAGATCATCGCGCTGCTCGGCCTCGAGCGCGCGCGTGTGGCGGCCGCGCCGATCGGCGCGCGCGTGGAGGGCAGCCGCACGCCCTGGGGAATCGCATACACGGTGGTCGGACCGACCGAGGATTTCGACTACCTCACATACGTGCTGCGTGAAGCCGTCGCCCAGCCCCGCCTAGACCGGAACGTGGTCGAGCGCACGCGCCTCCGGGTGCGCGAGGAGGCGCAGCGGGAGCGCGAGACGGCCTCGGGCCGGATCGCCGCGCAGCTGCGTGCCGCCGCGGTTCCGGGAGCGCTTCCCCTGCTCGGCACGCTCGCCTCGCTCGACGCAATCAGCGTGACGTCGCTGCACGATCTCTGGGCGCGCACCCACCGGCGCGCGCACATGTCGCTCGTGGTGGTCGGCCCGGAGCCGGTCGAGCTGGTGCTGGCAGCGCTGGGCGATCTCGGCTCGGACGACCGCACCCCGCCGTCGGTGCCCAGCGCGCGGCCGCCGGCCGATCCTGCTCCCAAGGCCGAGGTGCTGCGCAGCTGGTACGGCGCGGCCTGGGTGGCCGGCGATCCAGGCGATCCGCACTCCGCGGTCGTGGCCTCGCTGATCGCGCGGCGCCTGCGCGAGCGACGCTCCACGTTCGACAGCGACGTCCAGCTGTGGGACGTCGGCACCGTGCGCGTGCTCGCGGTGACCGGCGCGGCCTACGCCACGGGCGCGCAGGCCATGCGCCGGCGCGTCGAGGGTATCCTGACCGAGGCGGCGGGCAGCGTCAGCCGCGAGGAGCTCTCGCCGGCGATCTCGGACCTCCGCCTCGATCTGCTGCCGGGAGCGCGCACGTCGTGGGGACTCGCCACGCTGGTCGGACGCTATCACGACGCGACCGGCGACGCGGATGCGGCCTACCAGCACCTGACGCGATTGGACGAGGTGACGCCCGAGTCGATCCGCGCGTATGTGGACCTCCTGGAGACGCGCGGGCATCAGCGCGCGGAGCTGCGTCCATGAATGCCACGATGGGAGTGCGCATATTTCTCGTCCTCGCGCTTCTGATCGGCGCCGCGATCGGGACCACGCCGGTGACGGCTCAGGTGCCAGCCGCAGCGCCCCCCGCTCGCGCACCCGGCATCGCGGTGATGACGCGCACGGGCTCGACGCTCGTGGCGGTCACGCTCGTGATCCCCTCCGGCTCGGCCGACGACCCCGACTCCATCCCCGGCGCCGCGCGCCTGGTCGGCGAAACGATCGCCCAGGCCGTGCGCTGGCGGCTCGACCCCGACGCCGCACAGCTGGAGCTTCGCGTCGAGCGCGGCTGGACCGCGTTCACCCTGCTCGCGACGCCGGAGGTGTGGGTGCGCTCCTGGGCCGTGGTCGAGGACGTGGCGTTCCGGGTCTCGCTGGCGGACGCGCCGCTCGAAGCGGCTCGCAAGGCGATGCTCGAAGAGTTCACGTTCGAGACCGGCGCGCCGGTGCGCGAGTTCGACCGCGAGATGTACTACGTGCTGGGGGGAGCGAGGTCCCCGTGGAGCCGCGACCCACGCGGCACCCAGGCGTCGGTGCGCAGGGCCCCCTCGGCTTCGCTCGAGCGCTCCCGCGAGGGACGCTACCGCATCGCCCAGTCGGTCGCCGCGGTGGTCGGGCCGGTGAGTGAGCAGGAGGCGCGCGCGGCCCTCGCTCCGATCGGGGCGGGTCCGCTGGATCCGCCCAGGAGCAACGGGCCCGCGTGGGAGCGAGGCGAGCGGGTGCCGCTCCAACGGGACGTGACCAATACATGGATCGGGGCCGCGTTCCCCGCGCCCCGCGATCTTCCCCGCACGCAGCTCGAGTTCGTCGGCTACCAGATCCAGGAGGCGCTCACCCCCTCGCCGCCGGACCCGGGCGTCTTCAGCGTGCTCGTTCGCGTCGAGGACACCCCGCCCGGCCCGGTGCTCGTGGTGGAGGCGGCGGTCATGCCCGAGGTGACGGAAGCGTGGGAAAAGCGCATCCTGGGTGCGGTGGAAAGGCTGGGGGAGCAGGTGGACGAGACCTTCTTCCGCTGGCAGCGCCGCCGTTTCCGCAGCTGGGTCCTGCTGCGCGAGGGGCAACCCGAGGAGGCGGCGCTCCGGATGGCGCTCGACCTGGCGCGCGAGGGTCGGGTCCGGCCCCTGCAGGAAGAGCTGTGGGCGATCGGCACGACCGAGCTGGCGAAGGCGACCGAAGATCTCGAAGCACCCCGGGTGCTCGTGTGGGGCCCGGACCTATCCGCACGCTGAGCAGGGAGACCCAAGATGTCCCAGAAAGGCGACCCCACGAGACGCACTCCCACGGTGGACGAGCCGCACGCGCGGCGGCCACCCCCGCCGACGCACGCGCATCCCACGCTCCAGGTGGACGAGCACGGCATCGGCTGGCTCGTGCTCGACGATCCCGAGCGCCGCATGAACGTCTTCACCGAGACGGTCATGCGCCGCCTCGCGGAGCTGGTCGAGGAGACCGACCGACTCGTCGCGGCGCGGCAGATCCGGGCGCTCGTCGTGTGGAGCGCCAAGCCCGACAGCTTCGTCGCGGGCGCGGACGTGGACGCGATCGCGCTGATCGACAAAGCGGCCGAGGGCGAGAAGGCGTCGCGCCTGGGGCAGGCCGTCTTTCACCAGGTCGAGAAGATCGACATTCCGACGGTCGCGGCGATCCACGGCGTGTGCCTGGGCGGCGGCACCGAGCTGGCGCTGGCGTGCCGCTACCGCGTGGCGTCGGACTCGCCCAGGACGCGCATCGGGCTTCCCGAGGTGCAGCTTGGAATCCTCCCCGCATGGGGCGGCACGACGCGGCTCCCCCGGCTCGTCGGCCTGCAGGCCGCGCTCCCCATCCTGCTCACCGGTGAGCCGGTTGACGCATCCAAGGCGCGCCGCATCGGGCTGGTGGACGAGGTGCTTCCCGCGCATGGCTTCCAGGGCCGCGTCCGCGACTGGACGCTTGCGATCGCCGACGGCGGAGCGCCCCGCAGGATGAAGCGGCCGCTGCTCACGCGCCTGGTGGACGACACCGCACCCGGTCGCGCGCTCGCGCTGTCCACCGCGCGCAAGAGCGTGACCCTGAAGACGGGCGGCCACTACCCCGCCCCGCTCCGGCTGCTCGACGTCCTGAAGGAGGGGCTCAGCGCGTCCGTGGACCGCTCGCTTCGCATCGAGGCCGCCGCGGCCGGTGAGCTGATCAGCGGTGACATCTCGAAGAACCTGATCCACGTCTTCCATCTACGGGAGCGCGCCAAGAAGGAGACCGGCGCCGCTCTGGGCGTGAAGGCGCGGCCGGTCGAGCACGCGGCCGTGCTCGGCGCGGGCGTGATGGGCGGCGGGATCGCGCAGATCCTGGCGTACAAGGGGATCCGCGTGCGCATGAAAGACGTGAAGCACGAGGCGGTGGCGAGCGGACTCCAGCACGCGCGCGGCCTGTTCGCCGACGCGGTCGAGCGGCGCAAGATGAAGCGCCGCGAGGCAGACCAACGCATGGAGCTGATCGCGGGCGACGTCGAGTACCACGGCTTCGCGGACGCGGATCTCGTGATCGAAGCCGTGGTTGAGAAGATGGAGGTCAAGCGGAGCGTGCTGAAGGAGGTCGAGGGCCACGTGAAGCCCGATTGCGTGCTCGCGACCAACACGTCCTCGCTCTCGGTGGACGAGATGGCGAAGGCCCTCGCCCGGCCCGAGATGTTCTGCGGCATGCACTTCTTCAACCCCGTGCACCGGATGCCGCTGGTCGAGGTGGTGCGCGGCGCCCGCTCCTCGGACGAAGCCGTCGCGACCGTGTACCGGCTCGCGATCGACCTGGGCAAGGTGCCCGTCGTGGTCGCTGACGGACCCGGCTTCGTGGTCAACCGGATCCTGGGTCCATACCTGAACGAGGCCGGGTGGCTGCTCGCCGACGGCGCCAGGGTCGAGGAGATCGACGACGCCGCGCGCGAGTTCGGCATGCCGATGGGTCCGATCCGCCTGCTCGACGAGATCGGCCTCGACATCGCGCGCCACGCCGCCAGTTCCCTCCATGCCGCGTTCGGGCAGCGCATGCTCCCCTCGCCACCGCTCCAGGCGCTGGCCGGCACCGACCGGCTCGGCAAGAAGAACGGAAAGGGCTTCTACAAGTACGAGGACGGCAAGGAGAAGGGCGTGGACGGGACGATCTACCAGGTGCTCGCCACGTCCCTGCCCAAGGGAGCGCGCGAAGGACCGGACGACGACGAGATCCGGAAGCGCCTCGCGCTCGCCATGGTGAACGAGGCCGCGCGCACGCTCTCGGACCGCGTCGTGCGCCGCGCCGGCGACGTCGATCTCGCCATGATCATGGGCACCGGCTTCCCGCCGTTCCGGGGCGGCCTGCTCAAGTTCGCCGATGACCTGGGCACGGATTCGGTCGCCGCGAGCCTCCAGGAGCTGGCCGACCGGGTCGGTCCGCGCTTCGAGCCCGCGCCGATCGTGGTCGAGCTCGCCGCGAAGGAGAAATCGTTCTACGAGGCGTTCGGGGAGTGATTCGACCGCCCCTGGTCGAAATCCGCTACCGCCACCCGCCCGACCGACTCGACGTCTTCCGACAGCACCTCGTCCACGACGGCGGGGACGTCAAGGTGACGATCCTCCGCTCCATCGAGCGCGCCGGGCCAGCCGTCATCGACGGCCGCACCGTGCTCGAGCACGGATCCCCCGTGGTGTGGTTCACGTTCCCGGGAGAATGGCACGACATCGCGCGCTTCCACCGCGCGGACGGCTTGTTCACGGGGATCTACGCGAACATCCTCACTCCCGTGCAGGGCTGCGACGCGCTGGTGTGGGACACGACCGACCTCTTCCTCGACCTCTGGCTGGACGAGGGAGGACCGCACGTGCTGGACGAAGACGAGATGGAGGACGCGGTGGAGCGGGGCTGGATCGACGCGCCGACCGCCGAGCGAGCGCGTGCCGAGGTGGAGCGGTTACGGGTCGCGGCGGAAGCCGGCAACTGGCCGCCGGCGGTGGTTCTGGAGTGGACGCTCGAGCGAGCGCTCGGGCACCTGGAAGCGTAGGCGGGGCGCCGCCCAGAGGGCGGCGCCCCTTCCCGTTATTCCGGCACTTCGGTCGCGTTGAAGACACTGTCCTTGACGATCTTGAAGCTGCCGTCCGCCTGGCGTCCATGGACCATGACGTAGTCACCCTTCTGGCGCGTCGCTTCCTTGGTCTCCGGATCGAGCGTCCGCAGGATCCAGGTGCCCCGATCGGTGGCCTGGTCGCCGGCCGCCTCGAACGAGGTCGAGCTCATGCCCAGCGAATCCATCCCCGCCGCCATCATCCCCTCGAACGCGGCCTGGACCGCGGCCCTGCCGGTCGCGATGGTCCCGTCGGGAGAGTACATGACCGCGTCCTCGGCGTAGAACTGGGACGCATTCGCCGCATCCTTGGACATGTACAGGTTGATGAACGTGTTGCGGACGGCGTCGGCGCCGGCCTGACTCATCGGCTCCAGCGCGGGCGGCGCCTCTTCGGCGGGCTTCTCGCCGCACGCGACCAGGCTCAACGGCAGAACGACCAGGAGTCCCTTCAGGGCTCTCGTCACACTCATGTAAAACCTCCGGAAAAATATCCCGCCGGCTTTCGGAACGGTCGGGGGTGGGGCGACGGGAAGACCGAAAGCTGCGCATATTTCTGCCTCAAATGGCCCTTCTGTCAAGCCCAGAGCCCTAAATCGGTTTCAAATTCGGTCCGAATTCAGCCCGAAATCAGGCTTCTTCCTCGACCAGATGGGCGGCACAGAGCCGCCCGACGTCAACATGGATCCCCTGCAGGATCGAGGGCTCCTCGCGCAGGCAGTCGATCAGCCGCTCGTAGCGGGCGACCGCCTCGCGCGGGATGGTCACGGTCTCGTGGTGATACGAGCCGTAGTCCACGAAAAGCAGGCGAACCTGGACCTGATCGCTCATGTGCGGGCGCCGCGGCGCAGCTCGGGAAGGGAGGCGAGGAACACTAGGGTCATGACCACCGCGGAAGCGATGCACCAGATGCACCACGCATCGATCACCGCCGCCTCGAGGTAGGTGAGGAAGGCCGAGTAGGCCACCCCCACCGCGGCCAGCCCGAAGATCAGGAGCCCGATCGCCCGCGAATCCGCGAACGCGGGCTGCAGGCCGAGCATGGCCAGCCCGAGGATCGAGGCGTAGCCGAGCACTCCCAGCGCGGGCACCGGCACGGGGCCCACCTTCGCCCATTCGCTCATCTGGACGGTCTCGCAGCTGCTGACCCCACAGAGCAGGGGCACCAGTCCAAGGGCGTACGAGAGCAGATAGAGGGCGATGAACAGGCCGATCAGAGCGAGCACGGCCACCACCATGCGATTGCGTGGGGGTGGCTGCAGCCGCGGATGGCCGGAGTCATCCGGGTCACCCGAGTCTTCCGAGGTCATCCGCCGCCGGTCTGGACCGCCGCGACTCCCTCGCGGATTCCCTCGATCGTGGACGCCACCCTGCGGCGCATCCCCGGGCCCGACCCGACCATGATGGTCGGTGTGCCGGGAAGCTGGAGCTTGGTCCCGAGCTCCAGACTCGCGCTGATCACGTCCGCGTGGCGGTCGCTCCTCAGGCAGTCGGTGAAGTCGCCGGTGTCGAGCCCGAGCTGCTCCGCGTAGTCCTCGAAGTCGCCCGCCGGGTTCTGCAGCGTGGACCAGCGACCCTGGGTCCGGTAGAGCGTGTCGTGGAACGGCCAGAACTGCCCCTGATCATCCGCGCAGCGCGCCGCGCGCGCCGCGAGGAAGGCGTTCGGGTGGACCTGCACCAGGGGGAAGTCGTAGAACAAGAACTTTGCCTTCCCCGTGTTGATGAACTCGGCCTCGATCTGCGGCGTGACCTCGGCGAAGAATCCGCCGCACGCCGGGCACTGGAAGTCGGCGAACTCCATGATCGTGATCGGGGCGTTGGGATCACCCTTCACCCGCGGGTTCGCCATCTCTAGCAGCTTGGTATCGTCGATGCCTTGGAGGACGATCGGGGCGGAGACCGTCGGGCTCATCGCCTTCGAGCCCACCGAGTAGCCGACGATGCCGATCCCGACGATGGCCACGGCCGCGATCACCCAGTAGAACGTCTTGAGCTCGTTTCCGCCCTTCGATTCGGCCGACCCGTACTTCCGATCGCGATTCTTCTTCGACACGGTCCCACTCCTGACGCTGGAAACGTCGGTCTGTGTGGGCCCTCGATGGGGAGGGCCGACCCGGTGAGAAAATGCCTACGGAGGGGGAAACCCGCTACCCCGTGAGCCCCGAGGTCCTGGGAATGCCCGGGCGATCCGATCCGCCCGGGCGATCAGGGTCAGGGGGTCGGGTGGCTCGATGGCTTCGGGTGGGGATCCAGGCTGATGAAGGCGATCTCGAGCGGCAGCTCTGGTAGCGGCGTCGTTCCCGCTGGATATCCGTTCATCTTCAGGATGTACGAGATTGCCGCGGAGTACTGCCGCGGGCTCAACGAACCCCCCTGCCCGTACGGCATTCCAAGCGACACGAACTCGTATAGCTTCCAGAGCGAGCGACCGCCCCAGATCGACAGAAACTTGCTGCCCTTAAGCGGATGGGCGTCAGTGTGGCACTTCGTGCAGATCGTGTTGTAGATCTCCGCGCCCTCGGTGGCCTGCTCTTCGGTATACACGCCGGAGTGCGCCGACCGCCACTCCGGCAGGCCCTGGGCCGTTGCGGGGGACAACCAGACGAACGATAGGAGCAGTGCAGCGCCGACTATGGAAAGGAGCGCGCCGCGGGCAGGCTGAATACCGAGGGCGCGCCGGGGGCATTGCTGATGCACGGGGTTCTCCACGTGGGGGCTGACGACCGGCGAAAAGCCGAGACGGGTGTGGTTGATACAGCGGCAGTTGAGCGCACGTTCCCCGGTCGGGCCTGATGACTCGCCGCCCCGGGGAAGCTACCCGACCAGCGTCCGGAGAGCGGAGTCGAGACCGGTGAGGTCCTCCACCACTTCGTCCGCACCGCAGTCGCGGAGCTCCTGGGACCGGTGGCGGCCCGTCGCGACGGCGAGGGTGCGCACCCCCTCGTGGCGGCCGCACGCCACGTCGAGCGGAGTGTCCCCGATGATCCAGACCTCCGAGCGGTCGAACTCCCTGCTCCACGCCTCGCGGGCGCGGCCGATCGCGATGCCGGGAAGGTGATTCCTCACTTCGTGGTCCGAGCCGAATCCCCCCACGCGGAACCGGTCTGACAGCCCCACCGAGCCGAGCTTCAGGTGGGCTCCGCGAGCGATGTTGCCGGTCACCAGGCCGAGGACGGCCTTCCCCGAATCCTCCAGCGCCCCGATCAGCTCCGCGACGCCGGGCAGCATGGTCATCGGGGTTCCCTCCAGGCGGGTCTCGAGCTCCGCCAGGTAGCGCTCCCAGAGCCGGGCCAGGCCGGCGTCCACCCGCGCCGACGCGAGGCCGGCGCCGACCAGCAGCTCGCGCGCGATCTGAGGGTCGGTCTTGCCGGAGAAGTCGTGCGAGTCAACCGCGCCCGCGGTGCCGAACTCGTGCTCGAGCGCGATCTGGAACGCCTGCTTCGCCGGACCTCCGCGCACCAGGGTCCCGTCGATGTCGAACAGAATCAGACGCATGGCCACCTGCCGGGTGTCACCGCGCGGGTGATCGCTTGCTCGAGGAGGTCGCGCAGCGCGACACCAAGCGCGAGGATCGCCACCGAATCCATTTCGGACACGGTTGGTTCCGTGGACAGGGCGAACACGCGGTCGCCGTCGAACGGCGTGTTGACCGGATCGATGCGGCGCAGAAACACGGTCGCGGCCACGCGCACCACCCGCGCGAGCTCGCCGCGCGAGAGCGGCGCGTCGGTGGCAACCACGCCGAGGGTGGTGTTACCGAGTGGTGGGACGACCGTGGCGGCCCGGAGGACCGTGGACGCGTCGAGGAACTCGGGGGCGCCCTCGGCCCCGCCCGCGTCCGCTCGCCTGTCGGCTCGCGCGCCCGCGACCACGTTGCCGCTCGCGTCGAGCACGTTGCCGAGCGCGTTGACGACGACCAACGCACCCACGGCGTAGGGACCGTGCCGCCCACCCGCGCTACCTATGCCCCCAGGCGAACTGCGCGCGCGGCCGGCGAACTTCCCGACCGTCGCGCCCGCGCCGGCACCGACGCGGCCCTCGGCGACGGGGGCATCCGAAGCCTTTTCGCAGGCGGCTCGCCCCAGCGCGGCGTCCGGGCGGGGTACGCCGTCGGCCAGGTCGAAGATGACCGCGGCCGGCACGAGCGGGACGAGCGCGATGCCGGTGTCGTAGCCGAGCCGATGCTCGGCGAGCCACTCGGCCACCCCGTCGGCCGCGGCCAGCCCGAACGCGGAGCCGCCGGACAGGACGAGCGCATTCACCCTGGGCGCCACGTGGCGAGGATCGAGCACGCCCAGCTCGCGCGTGCCGGTCGCCATGCCCGTCACCTCGACCGCGGCGCGGAACGGACCGATCACCACCGTGCAGCCCGTGGCACGCCCCGGGGCGGTGGCGTGACCCACGCGCAGGCCGGGGACCGCGGTGATCGTGTCGTTGGCCGGCGAGTCCGTCACTTCAGCGTCTCCTGCTGCAGCTCGAGCGTCGGGGTCCCGTCCCGCGTGAGGAAGCCGCGGACGCCCGGCGAACGCGCATTCCTGGGCTGGCCATCGTCCAGCACGCGCCAGCGGCAGCGGCCGAGCACCGTCGCAGCGGACAGGCCCGCGGGCCCGCCACCGACCACGATCACGTCGTATGGAGGCTGCTCCATCAGGTCCCGCCGGCGAGCTCCATCATGATCGCGGGGTCGAGGTTGCCGCCCGACAGAATGGCCACGGTTCGGCCGGGCGACCGAACCGCCCCCGACAGAAGCGCCGCCACTGTGACCGCTCCGCTGTACTCCACCACCAGCTTGCGGCGCAGCAGCAGGATCCGGGCCGCTTCGCGGATCACGCCATCATCGACCGTGACCACGTCATCCGCGAGCTGGCGCACGTGCTCGAACGTCACATCCCCCGTGCGCACGGGCGCGAGTCCGTCCGCGATCGTCCGCGTGCTCGTGAGCGTGACTGGACGCTTGGCGACGAGCGCCGCGAGCATCGACGCGGCGCCCGTGGGTTCGACGCCGACCAGGCGGATCCCGGGACGGAGCCGGCGGAGCGCGGCGCACACGCCGCTCACCATCCCGCCGCCCCCGACCGGCACTAGGACGGTATCGACCTCGGGCCAGTCCTCGTGGATCTCGAGCCCGATCGTGCCGTGGCCCGCGATGATCCACTCGTGGTCGAACGGGGGCACGATCGCTAGCCCCTCGGCCTCCGCGATCGCTTCGGCGCGCGCCTTCCGCTCGAGGGACGTCGTCCCCTCCAGCACGATCTCGGCGCCCAGGCGCTCGCAGCCTTTGATCTTGATCGGAGGGGTCGTGATGGGCATCACGACGACGGCTCGCACGCCCTTGAGCTTGGCGGCGAGCGCCACCGCCTGCCCGTGGTTGCCCGACGAGTAGGTGATCACGCCCCCCGCCAGGACTTCCTGAGGGAGCTGAAGCACGTAGTTGAGCGCGCCGCGCGCCTTGAAGCTGCCCGAGCGCTGCAGCGTCTCGCACTTGAGCCGGACCTCGTGGCCCATGCGGCTCGACAACTCGTGATCGCCGAGCAGGGGCGTGCGGACGATCAGGCCCTTGAGCCGGGCCGCGGCCGCGCGGATGTCGGCGAGCGAGACGAGACTATTCGTCGGCGTCCGCCTCGGGTGCCGCGCCGACGGCCTGCGTGGGATCGTCGCCCACCAGATCGTCGCCGTTGTCCTCGATCACGACGCGCGCCACGTCCATCACCGTGTCGCCCTCGTCCAGGTTGACGAGCCGGACGCCCTGGGTGGCTCGGCCGATCACGCGGATCTGATCGACCGGCTGACGGTTCACGACGCCCTTCCGCGTCATCACCATGAGCTGCTCGTCGGGGCTGACGGCCTTGATCGTGACCACGCGTCCCGTCCTGTCGGTGACGCGCAGGTTGATCACGCCCTTTCCGCCGCGCTGCTGGAGGCGGTACTCGTCCACCTCGGAGCGCTTGCCCATGCCGTGCTCGGTCACCACCAGCAGTGTGGACTCGGGGCGCACCACCACCATGCCCACCACCCGGTCCGCGCCCACCAGCGCGATCCCGCGCACACCCTCGGTGGCGCGGCCCATCACCCGGACGTTCGCTTCCTGGAAGCGGATCGCGAGCCCGTCGCGCGTCGCGAGGATCACCTGGCTGTTGCCGTCGGTGATCTGCACGTCGATCAGCTCGTCGCCCTCGCGCACGTTGATCGCGTTGAGTCCGACCGAGCGGATGTTTCCATAGGCGGACAGTGCCGTCTTCTTCACCACTCCGAGACGTGTCACAAAGAACAGGTAGCGGTTCTCGCTGAAGTCGCGCACCGGCACGAGCGCGGCCACCTCCTCGCCCGGCGCAACGTTGAGCAGGTTCACGATCGGCTTGCCCCTGGCCTGCCGTCCGCCCTCGGGGATCTCCCAGACCTTGAGCCAGTGACACTGGCCGGAGCGCGTGAACACCATCAGGTAGTCGTGGGTGGAGGCCACGAACAGGTGCTCGACCCAGTCCTCCTCCTTGGTCCCCATGCCCTGCAGGCCGCGCCCTCCGCGCCGCTGCTCGCGGTAGGTGTCCACCGGCACGCGCTTTACGTAGCCCTGGTGCGAGACGGTGAGTACCATGTCCTCGTCCGCGATCAGGTCCTCGATGTCGAGGTCGGACGAGGCGCCGATGATCTCGGTCTTGCGCTCGTCGCCGTACTTCTCGGCCAGCTCGCGCAGCTCGTTCGAGATGATCAGCATGCGGCGCGCGCGGCTCGCGAGGATGTCCTTGAGATCCGCGATACTCGCGCGCACCTCGGCCAGCTCGGCATCGAGCTTCTCCATCTCGAGCCCGGTGAGGCGCGCGAGCCGCATGTCGAGGATCGCCTTGGCCTGCCGCTCGGACAGGCCGAAGGCCTCCTGCAGGCCGGCGCTGGCCGCGTCCACGTCCTGCGAGGCGCGGATCAGCTTGATCACCTCGTCGATGTTGTCGACGGCGATCTTGAGGCCCTCGAGGATGTGCTCCCGCTCCTGCGCCTTCCTGAGATCGAACTCGCTTCGCTTCACCACCACCACGTGCCGGTGGTCGATGAAGTGCTTCAGGATCTCTCTCAGACCCATGACCTTGGGCTGCCCGTCGACCAGCGCGAGCATGTTCGTGCCGAAGGTGGACTGCATCTGCGTGTGCTTGTAGAGCTTGTTCAGCACGATGTAGGGGATCGCGTCGCGCTTGAGCTCGATCACGATGCGCATGCCGTCGCGGTCCGACTCGTCGCGCATGTCCCGGATGTCCGTGATCTTCTTGTCGCGCACCAGCTGCGCGATCTGCTCGATCAGGCGTGACTTGTTCACCATGAACGGAATCGCGGACACGACGATGCGCTCGCCGTTCGGGTGCTCCTCGACGCTCGCCTTTGCGCGCATGACGATCCGGCCGCGGCCGGTGCGGTACGCCTCTTCGATGCCGTCGCGTCCGCAGATGGAGCCGCCCGTCGGGAAGTCGGGCCCGCGGACGATCATCTCGAGCTTTTCCTGCGTCAGCTCCGGGTCTTCGATCATCGCGATGCAGGCCTGGGCGATCTCGCGCAGGTTGTGCGGCGGGATGTTGGTGGCCATGCCGACCGCGATGCCCGACGAGCCGTTCACCAGCAGGTTGGGCAGCTTGGAGGGCAGAACGGTGGGCTCGTCGATCCGGCCGTCGAAGTTCGGGATGAAGCGGACGGTCTCCTTGTCGATGTCCTCGAGGAGCTCGCCCGCGAGCGCGGTGAGGCGCGCCTCGGTGTACCGGTAGGCCGCCGCGCCGTCGCCGTCCACCGATCCGAAATTCCCCTGGCCGTCCACCAGCGGATAGCGCAGCGAGAAGTCCTGCACCATGCGCACCATGGCGTCGTATACGGATGCGTCGCCGTGCGGATGGAATTTGCCCAGCACCTCTCCGACGACGGTGGCGCTCTTCCGGAACGGGCGGCCGGAGCTGAGCCCCAGGCCGGCCATCGCGAACAGGATGCGCCGGTGCACGGGCTTGAGGCCGTCGCGCACGTCGGGGAGCGCGCGCTGCACGATGACGCTCATCGAGTAGTCGATGAACGACTCGCGCATCTCGTCCTCGATCAGCCGGGCGAGCACCCTCGCCCCGCCCTCTCCCTCCATCACCGCTTCATCGTCGCCGATCTCTTCGTCCGCCATCTAGTTCACTCCTGGTGCATCAGGCCGCAAGGCCGTTCCAGCCACAGCGCTCGCAGTGCTGTCGCGTGACGTTCGTTTCGAGGATCCGGGACAGGATCTTGTGTTGCTTCCGGTGCCGCACGCGCTTGGTGGCGGTCAAACAGGGGGGGCGCATAGCCCGGAGATCACGGATTCCTCCCCACCGACGCGCGCGCCGAACCCCGTCCAGAGCCGCACGGCGGCGAGCGGGACGGCCCCCGTCACCACTTCGACCCCGAACAGCATCAGGGCGAGCGCGGCGAGCGTGAGCGGACGCCTCACCCGGGGGTCCCCGGAGCGTCCGAAAGAGAGGGAAAAAGAAATCTCTTCAAGCGCGACAATTTAGCGCATTCGGGGGGGTCGGATCAACCACGGAAGGGCCCGTGGCACCCCTTGCGGAATGGCCCCGAAAAGGTCGGAAAATCGATCCGGAAAAGGACCCCCTTCCCGCACCCCCTTCGCGGCCGCCCCCGCGGCGTCATCCGGGCGGCAGCGCGATCAGCTCGAGGGTGAGCGGCTGGCCGGCGGGCGCGAGCTTGAGAATCACGTGCGGCGCCTCGACGCGCGCCCACACGGTCTGCGGCTCCGACCCGGCGATCTCGACCCGGTAGGCCTCAAACGTTCCGGCGGGCACGGTGACGTCCTCGATGGCCCGCACGCGCATCACCTGGGTCTCGACACCCCCGGTCTCGAGGCGCGCCACCGGAACGCGGATCTCCTTTCCCACCTCGAGATCGGCGATCCATACCGCGATCTCCACCATGTCGGCGACGAGCGCCCCGGGCGGAATCTCGCGATCGACCGGCTGGTTGCCGGACGCCAAAGAGACGGTGCCGATCAGGCGGCCGCCCTGAACCCGCGCGTCCATGGACGCGCGCTGGCCGGCCATGTCCATCGACATGCGAGCCGAGCGCGCGTCGAAGTCGGGAAGGCCGAAGACAACCTCCTGATCGATGGTCTGCGGACCGATCGTGACCGTACCGCGGAACGCCATCGCGGTCCCCCCCGTCGTGTCGGCCACGAGCTCGCGCTTCATGGTTCCGACCGCGTTCCCCTGGAGCATGACCCGATACTCGAAGGCGCCCGGGCGGAGGATCGAGGCGTCGAAGGGCTCACCGGAGGGCTTGGCGAGGAGGACGGTCGTGTCGAGTGGCCTGCCCTCCCCGTCCACCACCGCGACCGGGCCGAACTTCGCCAGCGCGTCGGCGAGCAGGACCGCGTCGCCCACCACGACGATCACCATCCGGTCCGGATGGAGGAGCGCGCTGCCCGCCTCGCGCAGATCCGACGCGTCGAGCGCGGTGACGCGGTCGCGGTAGGTCCTGAGCGCGTTGTCGGAAAGGCCGCGGACACGGTTGATGAAGAGCA
>CAMCNM010000006.1 GCA_945876015.1 Gemmatimonas phototrophica | reverse complement strand
TGCCAAGCTCTCACTTCGAGCAACTCGGAGTGCCGCGCTTGGCGCTGCCACACTGACCTCAACTCACCGAACCGCCGGATGCGGACCCGCATGTCCGGTGGTGTGGGAGGGGGACGGCCGGGATCACCGGCCGCCCCCTATCCCGATCCTGCCGTCAGGCTTCTTTGCAAATCAGCTTGCCCAGCGCCTTCTTGTCGCCCGCGAGGAGCAGCCCGGCCCGCTTCTGATCCACGTCGGCGGCGATGACCTGCCCGCCCTCGGAGACCTTGGAGAAGATACCGTGCGCCTTCATCCGGTTCGCCTGCTTCTGGTTGTCCTCCGTCGGCGTGACGTAGTGCACCGCGACCGCGCCGTAGCGGTGGATCAGCCAGAGGGTGAGGAGCGTCATCAAGCGCTTCTGACGCAGCGCCTCGGAGAACGTGTTCTGGTCCTGGACCGACAGGATGTTGCTCCCGGTGCGGTCCTGGAACGGCGAGAACACCACGTTCGCGACCAGCTCCGCGTCGCGGTCGTCATCGGCGAAGATCGCGAGCTCCAGGAGCTCCGACCCGGCGCGCCGCGGGCGCAACGAAACCCGCATCGTCTCGGGCTGGTCGTAGTGTGCGCTCCACAGGCCGAGCCATTCCTCGAGCAGCTTGGTCGGCACCTCGGTCTGCACCAGGTGCTGGTGCTGGGTCGAGCCCTTGCCCATGGCCTTGGTTGTGGCCGTGCGCCCCGATGAAGCCGCCAGCGCCGCGTCCGCGCGGGGTCCGCCGACCAGCGTCTGCGGCGTGCGGTACGGCGACTCGACCAGCCGGATCCTGCGCTGCAGGCGCGCGAGCGCCAGCATGCCGTCCTGCTGCAGCGCGGTGGCGAAGTCCTCCGCCGCGACGCCGTCGATCTGGTGTCCGCCGTAGGTGATGAAGTTGAAGACGAAGCCCATCTTCCCCAGCTCGATCGGGAAGGCGCGCATCTCCTTGTCGTTCATCCCCGTCGAGTCCCAGTTGAACGACGGCGACAGGTTGTAGGCCAGCATCATCTCCGGGAATTCCGCGTGGATCGCATCGGCGAACTCCCTCGCCTCGTCCAGATCGGCTGTCGCGGTCTCCATCCAGATGAGATCGGCGAACGGCGCCACTGCCAGCGACTTCGCGATGGCGTACGGGACGCCGCCGCGCACCTGGTAGTAGCCCTCGGGCGTCTTGGCGTGCTCGCAGTCCCACACGATGTCCACGCCCAGCTCGGCGGCCTTCGCCTTCGCGGCGAACAGCGAGGCGCGCTTGGCGAACTTCCGCCACTGGTCGGCCGACATCTTGGCCTTCTTCTTCTTGCGATCCAGGGCGGCGGCCACGGCCTCTCCGTACGTCTCGAGGCCGGCTTCCTCCTCCCACCTCTCGACCAGCTTGGACTCGGCCGTATCGAACACGCGGTCGGTCAGGTGGCCATCGTCCTTCTTCAGCGTCGAGACGCCTTCCTTGATCACGGCGACGATGCCGGCCTTATCGAGCCAGGCGTCGGCCGCGGCGTACTCCGCGTCCGACAGGTTGTAGAGCAGGTGGCCGTTCAGGTCCTTGATCCCGGCCTTGTGGAAGCGACGGATCATGGCCAGGAAGCAGGCCTTGTAGGTCGGGAGATCGACGTTGGTGGCGCCCAGGATGAAGGGCTGATCGCGCTCGTCCCCGCGCCCGTCGAGCAGGGTGGCCGCCTCGGCGTCCGTGCGCGCCACGATGATGCCGCCGACGCCCATCAGGTCGAGCTGGAAGCGCGCGGCGTTGAGCCGCTTGATCTGCTCGTCCGAGGCAACCAGCACCTTGCCGCCCTGGTGTCCGCACTTCTTGGTCCCGGGCCGCTGGTCCTCGATGTGGTAGCCCGGAACCCCGACCTCGACGAAGCGCTTGACCAGGTTGCGGACGTGCGGATCGCCGCCGTGGCCGGTGTCGGCGTCGGCGATGATCCAGGGGCGGAAATCGTGCACCGGGGTGGTCTTGCAGGTCGCCTCGGCCATGCGCGACCGCTGGTACTGCTGGTTGCGGTCGGCGCTGAGCAGGGCGCGCACGAGGACCGACGCCTCGTCGGGCACCTGGGAGAGCGGGTAGCTCGCCAGGTCCGGACCCGGATCCTCGTTCACCGAGCCCTTGGCGGAGGTGGCCCAGCCGCCCAGGTAGATGCCCTCGATCCCCAGGCGCTTCATGGCCACGGCCTGCCCGGGCGAGTAGGGCCCGAAGGTCGTGATCGACTTGCCCTTGGAGAAGAGCTCCCGGAGCCGGTTGTAGAAGCCGCTGGCGGCTTCCCGGGCGACCCGGTATTCGGTGGCGATGGTGCCCTTCTGAGCCGCCACCTGGCGGGCGCTAAAGAGCCGGGTGATCCGCTTGAAACGCGGGCTGTCGAACCACTCTTGGGTGGCTTTGATCTGCTGATCCAGGAAGGTCATCGGGATGTCCAGGGCGGCGCCGAAGCGCCGGAAACGGGGTTTTGCCGGCCAGCTAATTACGCGAACCGGACGGCGGATGTCGAGTTGCGGCCCTCTCTACCCCCCGGGGGTCGCACCCGCTCGCAGGCGGGTCCAGATCCGGTCGTACGCCGCCCTGGCCTCTCCGACGTCCCGGAGGAATTCCATTTTCGCCAACATCGCGCTGTCCGGATAGACCGACCGGTCGGAGAGCAGCTCGGGGTCGATCGCCGGCACCGACGCCTCGTTCGGGCTCGCGTAGCGCGTGAAGTTCGAGAGCCGCGCGCCCACCTGCCCGTCGAGGATGTAGTTGATGAACAGCTCCGCGAGCCGCCGATCCGGAGCTCCCTTCGGCACCGCCATGTTGTCGCTCCACACGATCGAGCCCTCGCGTGGGATCACGAAGCGCACCTGCGGCACCTCCTCCTGCACCGACAGCACGTCGCCGCTGTAGTTGTGCGCCACCACCGCGTCGCCGCTCGCGAGGAGATCGCGTGAGGTGGCGAACGGAGAATAGGTGAGCACCCGGCTCCGCTGCTCCATCAGCAGCCGCTCGGCCTCGGCCAGCTCGGCATCGTCCTGGCTGTTCGGGGAGTGCCCCAGGTAGATGAGCGCCGCTCCGATCGTCTCTCGCGGATCGTCGAGCATCGTGAACGGGCCGACCGCGCTCGCCGAGTCGAACACCATCGCCCAGCTGTCGATCACGCGCGTGGAATCGTCGGCCAGGTCGGGCCGCACGCCCAGGCCGCTCGTGCCCCACTGGTAGGTGGCGGAGTACACGTTGCCCGGATCGAACGGCGCCTCGCGGAAGCGCTGCGACAGGTTCTTCAGGTTGGGAAGGTTCGCGTGGGTCAGCGGCAGCAGCAGGTCGGCCTTCCGCAGCACCTCGACCGCGTAGTCCGACGCGACCACGACGTCGTACTGGCCCGTGCCGCCCGCCTGCAGCTTGGCGATCATCGCCTCGTTCGTGTCGTAGTAGTCGATGCGCACGGTCACGTCGTACGTGCGCTCGAACTCCGCGACCAGCTCGGGATCCAGGTAGTCGGACCAGGTGAACAGATGGAGCTCCTGTCCGTAGTCGGCGCCGGCGACCCGGATGCCGAACACCTCGAGGCTCGCCGGGCGCTCGGACTCGCCCCCACCGCACGCGGCTGCCAGGGCCACGATCACGGTCAGCCAGATCCTTCTCACATCGTCCTCACATCGATTCTGGGTTGGGGCGCTTCTGGAGCTTCAGCGCTGCGACGATGAGGATCAGGGTGGCGGCGAGCAAGAGGGTGGACAGGGCGTTGATGTCGGGCGTCACCCCGCGCTTCACCATCGAGTAGATCCGGATCGGGAGGGTGGAAGCGCCCGCGCCGGCGGTGAAATAGGTGATCAGGAAGTCGTCCACCGAAAGGGCGAGCGCGATGAGCGCGCCGGCCAGGATGCCCGGGCGGATGATCGGGAGGAGCACGTGGCGGATCATCGCGCCTTCATCGGCGCCGAGATCGCGCGCGGCCTCGATCACCTCCGCTGGGAAGTCCTGCAGCCGCGCCTTCACGATCAGCGCCACGAACGGGATCTGGAACGAGACGTGGGCCAGGATGATCGAGAGCCTCCCGAGCGGGAGGTGCACCGCGACGTAGAAGGCGAGCAGCGCCACGCCCATCACGATGTCCGGCGCGACCACCGGGAGATACAGGAGCAGCTCGATCGTGGCGCGCCCGCGGAAGCGGCGCAGATGGAGCCCCAGCGCGAGCAGCGTGCCGAGCACGGTGGCGAGCGCGGTCGCGCTGAGCGAGACCACGAGCGTGCTTCTGAGCGCCGCGGCGGTCTCGGGGCTCTCGAGGAGGCGCTGGTACCACCCGAACGTGAACCCCTGCCAGGTCGCGCTGAAGCGCGCGTCGTTGAAGCTGTACAGCACGAGTACCAGGACCGGTGCGTACAAGAACGCGAGCACCGCCAGGAGCGTGGCGCGCGCCGACCATCCCGCCTTCACGCGAGCGCCCCCGGTCCGGCCGCGCCCTGGAGCCGCCGCACGGCCGCGAGCGCCGCCGCCGCCACCGCCATCAGGAGCACCGCCAAGGCGGACGCGAACGGCCAGTTCCTCACCTGGAGCAGCTGATTCTCGATCAGCGTGCCCACCATCAGCGAGTCGGGGCCGCCGAGCATGTCGGGGGTCACGAACGCCCCGAGCGTCGGGATGAACACGAGCGTGCACCCCACGGCCACGCCGGCGAGCGTCTGGGGGACCACGACCCGCATGAACACCGCCGCCCGGCCGGCTCCCAGGTCGCGCGCCGCCTCAACCAGCGACCAGTCCATCCGGTCGAGCGCGACGTACAGCGGGAGCACCATGAACGGCAGGTAGGTGTGCACCAACCCGATCAGCACCGCCGAGGGGGCGAAGAGCAGGGAGAGCGGCTCGTCGATCAGCCCGAGCGAGCCGAGCGCGGTGTTGAGCACGCCCTCGCGCCGCAGGATCACGATCCACGCGTAGTTCTTGATCAGCAGGTTCATCCACGACGGGATGACGACCAGCGCGAGGAGGAGCCCCCGGCGCCGCGGCGAGCCCGTGCGGATCGCCCACGCGGTCGGATAGGCGAGGGCGAGCGATACGCCGGTCGTCAGCAGCGCGAGCCACGCGGAGCGGGCGAGGATGCGGAGGTAGAGCGGGTCGAGCGCCCGCCGGTAGTTATCGAGGGTGAGCGAAGGGCGCACGCCTCCGTCCGGCGTGCCCTCGAGCACGCTGAACACCACGACCAGCAGCATCGGGACGAGGAAGAAGATCCCCAGGTAGGTGAGCCCCGGGGCCGCGGTCCAGGCGAGGAGCCAGTCGCGCCCGCGCCTCACTGGGCGTCCGTCGCGTCGGCGGGGAGGAGCACGACGTCCTCGGCCGGAACGCTCACGACCACGCGCTCGCCCTCGGCGATGTTCGCGCGCTGCGGCAGGTGCGCGACGAGCGTGGCGCCGCCGACGTCCACGCGGCACTCCGTCAGGGGACCGGTATTGGAGACGCGGATCACCTGACCAGCCATCTGGTTCTCGCGGCTCGAAGACGCCTCGCCCTCCCGCTCCACCCGAACGCACTCTGGACGGAGCGACACGAGCACCGCGCCCGGAGCGGCAGCCGGTCCGGCCGCGCGCAGCCGGACGCCACCGGCCAAGCGCACGGTGCCGTCCGCGTCGGCCGTCGCCTCGAGCACGTTCGACGATCCGAGGAAGTCCGCCACGAACCGATTCCGCGGATGCTCGTAGACCTCGGCGGGAGAGCCCACCTGCTCGAAGCGGCCGGCGCGCATCACCACGAGCTGGTCGGCGAGCGTGAGCGCCTCGCTCTGGTCGTGCGTGATGTGGATGAACGTCACGCCGGTGCGGCGCTGCACGGCGCGAAGCTCGTCCTGCATCGCCAGCCGCAGGCTCCGGTCGAGCGCGGAGAGCGGCTCGTCCAGCACGAGCACCTTGGGGCGGTTCACGAGGGCGCGCGCGAGCGCGACGCGCTGCTGCTGGCCGCCCGAGAGCTGGCCCGGACGGCGATCGGCGAGCTCCAATACGCGGACCATCTGTAGAGTGGTGGTGACGCGCTGGTCGATCTCCGAGGCGGGGACGCCCTTCATGCGCGGACCGAACGCGACGTTCTCGCGCACCGAGAGGTGGGGGAAAAGCGCGTAGCTCTGGAAGACCACGTTGACGTCGCGGCGCTCGGGTGGCACGCCGACGAGCGAGCGCCCGTCCAGCTCGATGTCACCCGAAGTCGGCTGCTCGAACCCTGCGATCAGCCGCAGGAGGGTCGTTTTCCCGCACCCCGACGGACCCAGCACGCAGACGTACTCCCCGCGCCCGAAGGATGCGGTGACGCCCGCGACCGCCTTCGTGTCGCCGAAGGACTTCCGGAGGTCGTTGAGCGCGAGGATCGGCCCATCTCTGGGAGGCATGGAGGGCAACATAACCCCTGGATTTCCAGGCGGTTACCCCCCTGGTCCTGATCCTGCGGTACTGGACGGAGGGGCTTCACGAACGGGAACAATGGGAGGGGTGGACTTGGACCTCGAGCGCACGCCGGTCGTCATTCTCAAGGACCACGAAGCGGTGGCCAAGGTGGTCGCGCAGCGCATCGCGGAGGTGATCCGGCGCCGCCGCGGTGACGGGAAGCGGGCCGTGCTCGGGCTCGCGACCGGATCCACTCCGGTGGGCGTCTACCGCGAGCTGATCCGGATGAACCGCGAGGAAGGCCTCGACTTCTCGGACGTCCTGACCTTCAATCTCGACGAGTACTACCCGATGAAGCCGGACAGCATCCACAGCTACCACCGCTTCATGTGGGAGAACTTCTTCGATCACGTGCACGTGAACAGGGAGAACGTGCACGTGCCGCGCGGCGATCTGCCGCGCGACCAGGTCCTCGAGCACTGCCGGCGGTACGAGGAGGACATCAGGAGCGCCGGCGGCATCGACTTCCAGATCCTGGGCGTCGGGCGGAGCGGCCACATCGGCTTCAACGAGCCGGGCTCGGGGAAGGATTCGCGCACTCGGCCGATCTACCTGGACACGATCACCCGGAAGGATGCCGCGGGCGATTTCTTCGGCGAGGAGAACGTCCCCGCGGAAGCGATCACGATGGGCGTGGCGACGATCCTCGAGGCGCGCGAGATCGCGCTGATCGCGACCGGCGAGCACAAGGCGATGGTCATTCGGCGCGCGGTCGAGGGGCCGATCCATCCCGACGTGGCCGCGACCTTCCTCCAGGAGCATGCGAACGCGACGATCTACCTGGATCCGTCCGCGTCCGGCGAGCTCACGCGCGTGAAGACGCCCTGGATGGTCGGCGCCGTGGACTGGACCCCGAAGCGGGAGATGGAGGCCGTGCTCTGGCTCTCGGCGCAGGTGAAGAAGCCGATCCTCCACTTGCCGTCCGATGACTACCGCGACCACCACCTGAGCTCGCTCATCGCGCTGCACGGCTCGGCCGAGCCTGTGAACGGCGCGATCTTCAACCGCCTCATCTCCAAGGTCCGGGGCAGGAGCAAGCTGCCGCGCGACAAGCGGGTGATCGTGTTCAGCCCTCATCCCGACGACGACGTGATCTCGATGGGCGGCATCCTCCGGAAGCTCCACGAGAACGCGAACCGCATGACCGTCGGCTACCAGACCTCGGGCAACATCGCGGTGTTCGACCACGAGGTGCGGCGCTACCTCGACTTCATCCGCCGCGCGGACGCTGTCATGGGCGTGTGCACCGACGAGGTCGAGGGGGCATCGCGCCGGATCGAGCAGGCGATGGCCTCGAAGAAGCCCGGGGACATCGACATTCCGGAGGTCCAGGAGCTGAAGCGCGTGATCCGCGAGACCGAGGCGGTGAGCGGAATCGAGACCGTGGGGATGGGGGCGAGCCAGGCGCGCTTCCTCAACCTGCCCTTCTACCAGACCGGGAAGGTGAAGAAGGATCCGATCACCGACGCGGACGTCTCGATCACGCTGGCGTTGCTTCAGGAGATCCGCCCCGAGATCGTGTTCGTCGCGGGGGACCTGTCGGACCCGCACGGCACGCACCGCATGTGCCTGGAGGCGGTGATGCGCGCGCTGGACGGGTACGCGGGTCCGTCCCCCGAGGTCTGGCTGTACCAGGGCGCCTGGCAGGAGTGGCCGGTCGGCGAGGCCGACGTCCTGGTGCCGATGAGCGAGGACGAGCTTCGGCAGAAGAAAATGGCCATCTTCAAGCACCAGTCGCAGAAGGATCGCGCTCCGTTCCCGGGTCCGGACGAGCGCGAGTTCTGGCAGCGGGTGGAGGACCGGAACCGGGGCACGGCCGCGATGCTCGCGGGCCTCGGACTGCCGGCCTACTACGCGATGGAGGCCTACGTGGTGCAGCGCGACGGAAAGCGGATCGTGAACCCCCCGGTGCCGACCAGCGCGCTCGGGGCCGGGGACGCGCGTTCCGGCCGAGGTCAGGGGTGAGCGAAGCGGCCGCGCTCGTCGTCGGGGTGGACGGGGGCGGTACCCGTTTTCGCGCGTTGGTCTCGGACGCTTGGGGCATTGAGCTGGGGCGCGCCGACGTGCCCTCGGCCCGCGTCGCGGCGGGGGAACCCGGTCCGGTCGTGGCCGCCATCCAGCAGGCGGTTGAGCAGGCGTGCGCGGCCGCGGGTGTGCGCCCGCCGGTCGGGTCGCTCTGGGCCGGGATCGCGGGCGCCGGCCGGGAGGCGGTGCGCGCCGAGCTGGAGTCCGCGCTCGCGCGCTCGGGCCTCGCGAGCCGTGTCCAGGTCGGTACCGACGTCGAGGCGGCGTTCCAGGACGCCTTCGACGAGGGCCCCGGCATCCTGCTTCTCTCCGGCACCGGCTCGATCGCTTACGGGCGCGGGGACGACGGGCGGCAGGGAAGGGTCGGGGGATGGGGCTCGCTGCTCGGTGACGAGGGGAGTGGCTTCGCGATCGGTGTCGAGGCGATGAAGCGCGTGGCCCGCTCCGTCGATGGGCGCGCCCCCGAAACGCAGCTCCGCGAGCGCTTGCTGGCGAAGCTGGCGCTCGCCGATCCGGATGACCTGATCACCTGGTCCGGCACAGCGTCGCGCCCGGAGGTGGCCGACCTCGTTCCGGAGGTGCACGCCGCCGCGATCGCCGGCGACCGAGTGGCGGGAGAGATCCTTTCGAGGGCCGCGGACGATCTCGAAGGGCACGTTCTGTCCCTGCTGAGTGGGCTGGGACCGTGGCAGCTCCCGCCGGCGGTGATGCTGGGCGGCGGCCTGCTGCAGAAGGGGGGACCCCTGCGCGATCGTCTGGAGCGGCGGCTCGAGGACCAGCAGCTCACCGTGCTGAAGCGGGAACTCGACCCGGTCCGCGGGGCGGCCATCAAGGCGGCCCGGGAGCGGGTGGAAGCGTGACCCTGGTTCGCTCGGGGAGGCGGTGGTACCCTGGGGCCATCATGCGCCCCGATAGGACCGAGCTCCGCGATGGGTGATCTCAATCGGCGGGATGCGCTCCGGCTGGCGCTGGGCATGGGTGATCGCATCGCCCTCGAGCGTGAGCAGCAGTCCGCGCTCGAGGTGATGCGCGACCCCTCGACACCGCCGCCCCCAGCGCCCGCACCCGAGATCCCGAAGCGTTCCCGTCTGGGCGCGTTCGGGGCGCGGCTCAAGGCGCGCCTCTTCGGACGCACGACCGAGCCGGAGGCTTGAGGCGCTCTTCCTTCTTCCTTCCGCTCTGCGTCGTGTGCGCGAGCGCATGCGGCGAGGGCCGGGCCGAGCGCGTCGCCGTCGAGTCCTCCGAGTGCTACGCGCTCGTGTACGATCCGGACGACGCGGACCCCACGATGTTTCCCGCCGGGCTGATGCTGCGCCCGGGACCGGACAGCGGGACGGTCTCCCCGCGCGCGGGCGACCCCGGGTTCTTCTGGCAGATGTTCGGGAGCGGAGCGACCTGGCGGCGCCTCCCGAGCGACTCGATCCGCATCGATTTCACGAACGAGCTGAGCGCGCTCTCGATCGTGGTCGCGCACGACGGCGAGGAGATCGACGGTGCGTCCGCGTTCTACTTCGAGAAGGGGAAGGAGGCCCATCCCGTGATGCGCGTCGAGGGCTCGCGGGTGGACTGCGCCGGCTAGCTCCTCAGCCCGTGGCTTCGATCTCTCCGCGCACGGTCCGCGTCTCCACTTCGACGGCGCGCACGGTCGCGCCCCGCACGGTGTTGCGCCGCACCGTCACCCTGTCCTGACGGCGGACGACGATCCCGTACTGCATGCGCGCGGCCCGTCCCGTGCGGCGCTCCACGATCTCGTTGTCCTCGACCACCATCGCTTCACCCAGCGTGGCCTCGGAGCCCGAGATCACGAGACCGGCCACCTCCGAGGCGGCCGTCCCCGGCGTGCCCGGAATCATCGAGCCGATGTCGGTCAGGACGTTGTTCCGGATCGCCCCTCCGCGGACTCCCACCATGCCGAGCCCGTGGCATTCGGCGGCCTCGACCCGATTTCTCTCGAACCGGATGTCCACACCCGGCACGCCCGCCTGATTGAACTCCGCCCAGGCTCCGCGCACGCAGCGCTCGAACGTGCACGAAAGCACGCGCACCCCACGGGCCGTGACGCGGCGGGAATTGGCGGAGATCGAGACGCCCTGGCCTTCCATCCCGTGGAGCCCGTCGTCCACGTCCGCGAACGTGGCGCCCTCGACGACGACGTCCTCGGTGTCGCGGTCGTCCCGGTCGCCGCGATAGCCGTCGTCGTCGGGCGCGTGGATCTGGATGCCGTTGTTGCGCAGCCGCTCGAACCGTCCGCCGTGCACGCGCAGGATGCTCGGCTTGTAGAGCTTGAGTCCTTCCTCGATGCCGTTCCGCACCGTCACGTCCACGAAGGACGCTTCGTCCGGCCGCACGAGGAAGAACGCGGAGACCGTGTCGCCGACGCGGAAGGCCCAAGCGGAGAGATCGAACGATCCTCCCACCACGGTGAGCCCGCGCGTGCGCCCGGCCTCGTCGCGGAACATGTGGGTCCTGGTGTGCGGCGCCTTCACCAGCTCCGCGCCCGTCATCTCGAGGACGACGCCGCGCCGGCCGGCCTGGGCCAGGTCGACCGCGTCGAACAGCCAGGGACCCGCAGGGGGGATGATCAGGGTGCCGCCCGACGCGGGCATGTCGGCGAGCGCCTGGAGCAGGGGGCCGTCGTTCAGGGTGGTGCCGTCCCCGCGCCCGCCGTACGCCGGGTCGTCGAGGCGCGCCGCCCAGAGGCCTCGGCCGCGCAGCATGGCAACCCGCCGGTCCGCCCCGTCCCGCGTCGTCGCGAATCCCGCCGCTACGAACGCGAGCTTCAGGAAGCCCCGGCGCTCCATCGCTACCGGAGTCCGTCCTCCAGCGCGGTGGCGGCGTCGGTGGACGAGTCGCGGTACTTCACGATCACCGGGGCATAGAGCTGCACGCCGTGCTGCAGCGCAAAATCGCCCTTGGCGGGCCGCGCTCCGGGCACGACCACGGCGCCCTCGGGAATCGTGAGCGGCCGCTCGGCGGAGGCGCGGTAGACCTCGTTCCGCACCAGGTCGTAGACCGCAGTCGAGCGCGTCAGCTGCACGCCGGGCGCGAGCACACAGCGGCGCTCCACCAGCGTGCCCTCGAACACCCCCACGTTGCCGCCCACCATCACGTCGTCCTCGATGATCACCGGCCGCGCGCCCACAGGCTCGAGCACGCCGCCCAGCTGCGCGCCCGCCGACAGGTGGACGCGCTTGCCCACCTGCGCGCACGAGCCGACCAGGGCGTGCGAGTCCACCATCGTCCCTTCGTCCACGTACGCCCCCACGTTCACGAACGCGGGCGGCATGACGATCACGTTGGGGGCCAGGTAGGCGCCCGCGCGGATCGACGTTCCGCCGGGCACGATGCGGATGTTCTTCGCCTCGCCTTGGGTCGCGCGCAGCGGGATCGTGTCCCGGTCGAAGAACTCGAGGGTCGAGCCGTGGAAGTCGTCGTTCGAGGAGGCCGCGAACGGCTGGAAGCGGCGCGTCTTCCCGACGCGGAACGCGAGCAGGATGCCGCGCTTCACCCACTCGACCGCGTGCCAACCGGTGGTGCCGCGCTCGGCGGCGCGCACCTGCCCGTCGGACAGCGCCTGGAGGAAGCGAACGACCGCTTCGCGGGCGGTCTCGGGATCGGGCGCGGACGTGCCGGCGGTGAGGTCCTCGATCTCGGCGCGGAGCGAAGCTGCGCTCATCGGCCGGCCGGGGCCGCCGTCTTCCGCTCCGGATTGGCCGCGCCGGCACCGAAGTCGGCCACGGTCTGCTCGACCACGCGGCGCAGCGCCTCGATGTTCTCGGCGGACATCTCGCAGAGCGGCGAACGGAAATGCGCCTTGCCCCGTCCCATCAGCTCGAGCGCGGTCTTCACCGGGACCGGGTTGGTCTCGAGGAAGTTGGCGCGCAGCAGCGGGAGCAGGCGGTAATGCAGCTCCCGCGCCCGGTTCCAGTCGCCCGCGAGGGCGGCCTCGACCATCTCGCTCATCGGGCCGGGCATCTCGTTCCCGGCCACCGTGATCCCGCCGTCTCCGCCCAGCGCCATCAGCGCGAAGACCAGGTGATCCTCTCCCGAAAGCACGACGAAGTCGTCCGGCCGATCCTTGAGGATCGACATCACCTGCTGCAGGTCGCCCGACGCTTCCTTCACGCCGGCGATGAGCGGGTGGTTCTCGGCCAGGCGGAGCAATGTGGCGGCGTTGATGTTGCAGCCGGTGCGGCTCGGCACGTTGTAGACGAAGACCGGAACGCCCGCCGCGTCGGCGACCGCCATGTAGTGGCGGTACAGGCCTTCGTTGGACGGGCGGTTGTAGTACGGCGTCACGGTGAGCACCGCGTCGGCGCCCGCGCCCGCGGCCGCCCGCGCGCGTGCGCACGCATCCTTGGTGTTGTTGCTTCCGGCGCCGGCCATCACGGGCACCTTTCCGTTGGCCGCCTCGATCGTGCGCTCGATCACCTGGAGGTGCTCGGCGGCGTCCATCGTCGCGCTCTCGCCGGTGGTGCCGCAGGGAACCAGGAAGTGGACGCCCCCGTCCACGCAGAAGCGCACGTGCTCGGCGACCCCGTCGAGGTCGAGCGAGCCGTCCCTCCGCATCGGCGTGATCAGTGCGGGGCCCATCCCACGAAAACGGCTTCGGTCCACTCCCATATCCTCTGAATCGCTCCCGAAAGTCAGCGCGGGCCGAAACGCTCGGCCAGCATGTCGTCGATGCCGAAGAAGCCCGTCTTTCCCGCCAGCCATTCTGCGGCCTCGACCGCCCCGCGCGCGAATCCGTCGCGTCCCCGCGCGGTGTGCTGCACCACGATGCTGTCCGACGGCCCCTCGAGCGAGACCTCGTGGACGCCCGGAATCTCGCCGGCGCGCGCCGAGCTGACCCAGAGAACGTTCGGGTCGGGCGCGCCCGCCGCGGGGCCCTCCTTCCAGGACGTCTTCCGCCCGAGCGTCTCGAGCAGCACCTCGGCAAGACGGATCGCCGTCCCGCTCGGGTGATCCACCTTGTGGCGGTGGTGCTCCTCGTGCACGTGCACGTCGAACTCGGCGAGCGCGTCCGCGAGGCGTCCGGCTTCCCGCGCGATGCGCAGGAACGCCTGTACGCCCATCGAGAAGTTGGGCGACCAGATGCAGCCGCCCTTGGCCGACTCGATCACGTCCTTCACCTCGGGCATCTTGCCGTACCAGCCCGTGGTGCCGATCACGAGCCTCACCCCGGCGCCCGCCACGGCCCGTGCGTTCGCCACGACCGCATCCGGCAGCGTGAAGTCGATCGCGACCTCGGCTCCGGCCAGGCTCGCCTTGGTGATCGCGTCGCCCAGGTCGAGCCGGGCGACCACCTCGTGCTTGCGTTCGGCGGCCGCGGCTTCGACCGCGTGGCCCATCCGTCCGTATCCGATCAGCGCGAGCTTCATTGTACGCTTGACCTCCCCTCTTCGTCGCGCAGTTCGATCAGTCCCGTGTGGAGGCGGCGCACCAGGTCCGGCGCGCGGTCGTCGTCCACCAGGAAGGATACGCTCACGTCGGACGCCTGGCTGATCAGGTGCACCGGCGTCCGGCTCACCTCCCAGAAGATACGCACGTCCGTGCCGGGCTCCTCCATGAGCCCGTGACCAACCACGGTCACGGTCGCGAGCCCCCTCCGTATCCCGACTTCCGCGAACGTCGAGAGCTCCTGCTCTACAAGACGAAGGTCCTCGTTCCCGTCGATCGTGATCGCGGTCGAAGAATGGCTCGTGGCCACCAGGTCCACCGGCAGGCCGTGGCGCGCCAACACCTCGAAGACGCGCGCCAGGAACCCGTAGGGAAGCGCCGACGGGATCGAGCGCACCTTGATGAGCACCGTGCCGCGCTTATACGCGATCGCCGCGATCTCCGCGGTGCCGCGCCGGGACGCGAGGATGCGCGTGCCCGGCTCCTGGGGACGGAACGTGTTCCGGATGCGGAGCGGCACGCCGAGCGCCACCGCGTGCTTCGCAGCTTCCGGGTGGATCACCTTCGCGCCGAAATGGGCGAGCTCCACCGCCTCCTCGAAGCCGATCTCGCTCAGCACGCGCGGGTTGTCCACGGCGCGGGGGTCGCCGGTCAGGATCCCGTCCACGTCGGTCCAGATGTGGACTTCCTGGGCGGCGAGCGCGGCGCCCAGGATGGCGGCCGTGAAGTCGGAGCCGCCGCGGCCGAGCGTGGTGGTGCGGCCGTCCGCGGTTGCTCCGACGAAGCCCTGGAGGACCGGGACCACGCAGCGATCGAGGAGGGGCGTGAGAAGCTTTGCGGCGAGTGCGGCGATGTCGTCGTTGCAGGGGCGGGCCCGCCCGAAGCGGTCGTCCGTGCGCACCACCTGTCGGGCGTCCACGAACTCCGCGAGCGCCCCACACGCGCGCAGCGCCCGTGCGGCCAGCCGCGCCGAGAGGTCCTCGCCGATCGACGCGATCTCGTCGGTGAACTCGGCGTCGCGGCCGCTCCAGGAACGGCCGGCCGCATCGTCTACCCGGCGGAACTGCGCGTCCATCTCGGCGTCGAGCACGCGGCGCGCCTCTGGGTCGCCATCGGTGAGGTCCGCGAGCGCGGTGACGTGGCGCGCCTTCAGCTCGGGCAGGATCTCGCGCCACAGGTCGTTCCCGCGCCGGATCGATTCGGCGATCGCGACCAACCGGTCCGTGACGCCGCCCAGCGCCGAGACGACGACCACGGGATGCGTGGGCGCGCTCGTCACCAGCTTCGCCACGTCACGAATGCGAGCGGCGTCGGCCACCGAGGTGCCGCCGAACTTGTAGACGATGCGGCCCGGGCCCGCCTCGGGCCGTGTGCCCGATCGCGTCCCCTCGGGGCTCACCGCTGTGCCGTCGCCGCCGGCCTCGCCGTGAGGCCGCGCGCGTGGCACAGCTCGGCGTTGAGCATGGCGGCGCCCGCGGCGCCGCGAACGAGATTGTGGGACAGCACGAACATCTTCACGTGATGCACCTCGCACGGACGGATCCGCCCGACCGTCACGGTCATCCCGTCGCCGCGATCGCGGTCGAGCCGCGGCTGCGGCCGGTTCTCCGCCTCCATCACCTCGATCGGGCGCGCGGGCGCGCAGGGCAGCCCGTCCTGGATGACGTTGCCGCGGAAGCCGTTGAGGACGCTCTTCACTTCGTCCACGTGCGGTTGCTTCCTGAACGCGAGCGAGACCGAGGCGAAATGGCCGTGCAGCACCGGCACGCGCGCGCAGGTGGCGCTCAGCCGGATGTTCGGGTTGTCGAAGCCCCTCTCGGTCACCTTGCCGAGGATCTTCCGCACCTCGTTGCCGATCTTGTCTTCCTCGCCCGCGATGAACGGCAGGACGTTGTCGATCATGTCGAAGGACGCGGGGCCGGGCTTTCCGGCGCCCGAGATCGCCTGGAAGGTGGTCACCACGACCTGCTCGAGCCCGAAGGCCTCGTGCAGCGGGTGGAAGACCATCGCGATGCCCGCGACGACGCAGTTCGGGTTCGTGATGATCGCGCCGCCCTGCTTCCCGATCTGCTTGCGCGCGAGCGAGATGTGGTCCGGGTTGATCTCCGGAATGATGAGCGGGACGTTCGGATCCTGGCGGTGGCTCGACGCGTTGCTCACGACGAGGTGCCCGGCCTTCGCGAGCTTGGGCTCCAGATCCTTGGCGACGCCCGTGGGGAGCGCGGAGAGCAGGATGGGCGAGGTGTACTCGTCGTCCACCGACTTGACGACCATCTTCGCCGCCTCGTCCCACAGCGGACCGCCGTCGTCGTCGGCGACCAGACGTCCCAGGGCCTCGCCCCGGGAGCGGTCGGACGCGCCCACCTCGGCCAGTCGGAACCAGGGGTGGCCCTCGAGCATGCGGACCAGCCTCGTGCCCACCATTCCGGTGGCGCCCAGCACTCCTACGTCGATGCGCTCCATCTGGCCCTTCACCCCCCAGGTTCCTGGAAGATCGGTGAGAGAAAATTACCCTCAGGTCGGCCGCTCGGTCCGGCCGCGCGCCCAACCGGCAGATTCCGCTGTCGGATCGGCAGTCCGGGGGCTCGAAACGTCGCGGTTTTCGCTCACCGTGACAGTCCCCCCCCAGGCACGCGCTCTGCTCGTGATCACGGCGAGATCCGAGATGCGACGACGATGGGGGATCCGGCGAGCGCGTGCCGCGTCACGGTCCGTTCACGAGCTTCGCCACCGCGCGTTGGATCTCCGGATTCGCCGCACCGAGGATCGACCCCGGTTCGAGATCGATTGGACTTCCGTCCACTCGCGTGACTACCCCTCCTGCCTCCTCGATCAACAGGATGCCTGCCATCACGTCCCAGGGCTTGAGGTCCAGCTCCCAGAACGCGTCGAACTGACCGCTCGCGAGAAACGCGAGGTCGAGCGCGGCGGCGCCTCCGCGCCGCACGCCGGCGGAGTTCCTGAGCACACGGCCCAGCTGGCCCAGGTATTCCTCCAGCAGGTGGATCGCCTTGAACGGAAAGCCGGTGCCGACCAGGGCGGTCCGTAGATCGGGCGGGTCCGATACGTGGATGGGCTTTCCGTTCTTGAACGCGCCACCGCCCCTCGTGGCCCACCAGCGCTCGCTGGTGGGTGGACACGTCACTACGCCGACCTCCGGTCGGCCGTCCACCACGACCGCGATCGACACGGCGTACATGGGATGGCCGTGCAGGTAGTTCGTGGTGCCGTCGATCGGATCGACGACCCAGAGGGGCGCGTGACCGCTCGGCGGGGGCTGATCCGGGTCGTCTTCCTCGGCGAGCACCTCGTGATGGGGATGGCGCGTCCGGATCACGGCGAGCGCGGCTTGCTGCGCTTCGACGTCGGCGCGGGAGACGAAGTCGCTGACGCCCTTCAGGGTCGCTTCGCGGACGCCGACGCGACCGGACCAGCGGCGGTGTACGGCAGCGGCCGCTTCGGCGGCGTCGAGCGCGGTGGCGAGGAAGGGATGCATCGCGCAAGTTACGCAGCCACAACGCTTCCGCCAAAAGCCGCAATTTTTCCTCAGGATCGATGAGCGAGTCCAAGCCGACCCGGAAACGCCGGGTCTTCAGCGGGATGCAGCCTACGGGCGAGGCCCACCTCGGGAATTACCTGGGTGCGCTCCGTCGCTGGGTGCAGATGCAGGACGAGTTCGAGTGCCTGTGGTGCATCGTGGACGACCACGCGATCACCGGGGGCGGCGATCCGAAGGAGCTGCCCAAGAAGATCGTCGATCTCGCGGTCAGCTTCCTCGCGGTCGGGCTCGATCCCGCGAAGGGCATCCTCTTCGTGCAGTCGGACGTGCCCGAGCACACCGAGCTGGCGTGGCTCTTCAACGCGGTCACTCCTGTGGGCGAGCTCGAGCGCATGACGCAGTACAAGGACAAGTCGGCGAAATACGAGTCGGTGCCGGTGGGGCTCCTCAACTATCCCGTGCTCCAGGCGGCCGACATCCTCCTCTACAAGGCGGACGCCGTGCCGGTCGGCGAGGACCAGCGCCAGCACCTCGAGCTGACCCGCGAGATCGCCCGCAAGTGGAACGCGGTGTACGGCGACCTGTTCCCCGAGCCCGAGGCGATCATCGGAAACGAGGGCCGCATCCTCGGCCTCGACGGCGACGCCAAGATGAGCAAGTCGCTCGGCAACACGGTGGACATCCTCGCCGAGCCCGACGAGGTCTGGGCGCGCGTCCGCACCGCGGTGACCGATCCGCAGCGGGTGCGGAGGAGCGACCCAGGGCGTCCCGCGGTGTGCAACGTGTACTCGCTGCACCGCCACTTCTCCGCGCCGGGCGTGGTCGAGGACGTGGCCGCGCAGTGCCGCGGCGCGACGCGCGGATGCGTGGACTGCAAGCGCATTCTCGCCGACTCGATCTCCGCGACGTTCGCCCCGATGCGCGAGCGTGCGGCCGAGCTGCGCGCGCATCCCGAGCGCATCCGCCACATCCTCGAGGACGGCGCCGCGCGTGCCCGCGTGCTCGCGCGTGAGACGATCACGGTGGTCCGGGAGCGGATGGGCCTCGACTGGAGGAGCGCCTGGACTCGCTAAGTGGCAGACGTCCTGCGGCTTGATCTCCTGGCCAGGCTCGCGCTGGCCACGCTGCTCGGCGGCGTCATCGGGTGGGAGCGCGAGGCGAGCGGGAAGCCGGCTGGGCTCCGCACCAACATCCTGATCTGCGTCGGCGCGGCGCTTCTGACGGATCTGTCGATCGCGTTCAGCACGCTCGCCCGGGATACCGGTCCGGCCTGGGATCCGTCCCGCATCGCGGCCCAGATCGTTTCCGGCATCGGCTTCCTCGGCGCGGGCATGATCATGCAGGCGAAGGGCACCGTGACCGGTCTCACCACCGCGGCGACGCTCTGGGTGGTCGCGGCCATCGGGATGACCGCGGGCGCGGGCGCGTACCTCGAGGCGACCGGCACGACGCTGCTCGTGCTGGTGATCCTTTGGCCGCTCGGTTGGGTGGAGGACCGTATCGAAGCCAGCCGCCGCGGCCGCTCGATCCGGGTGATCCTCACCGAAGCGCCGGGCAAGGTCGAAGAGATCCAGACCATGCTCGAGGACGCGGACCTCAAGGTGAAGCTCCTGTCGATGGTGAAGGCGCGGGAGGGCTAGAACGAGGCCGTCTACGAGGTGCACGGCAGCACGAACGAGTTCCGGAAGGTCCGCGGGGAGATCACGGAGATGCCGGAGGTGCGGGCAGTCTTCCGGGCCTAGAACGCGAGAGGCGTGGGACCAACTTCGGCCCCACGGCTCTCCTGCTTCCTGGTGTCAGCTCCAGGCCCGCGTCAGAAAATCAGCGCCAGCACGAAGGCGATCAGGAAGACGAGGAAGATGATCTTGGCGATCCCGGCCGCAGCGCCCGCGACTCCGCCGAATCCCAGCAGCGCCGCGATCAGCGCGATGATCAGGAAAGCGATTGCCCATCCCAACATAGCGACTGCTCCTTATCTGAAGACCAGCGTCAGGACGAAGAGGATCAGGAAGACGAAGAACAGCAGCTTGGCGAATCCGGTCGCCATCCCGGCCACACCGCGAAAGCCGAAGGCCCCCGCGACGAGTGCTACGACCAGGAAGGCCAGCGCCCATCCAAGCATGCTTCGGGCTCCCGTCCAAGTGATGGATTCGCTTCCACTTGCTTCGCCCTCCGGGTCCCCCCGGAAAGCCCCTTTCCACGCCTGTTGTAGGGGCAAGGTGCGTGCCATATGACGGTGGCGTCCGGGGGCGGGCGATGGCATCTTTGGGCATAATCGAGATCTTCAAGGCCGCCATCGAGCGCGGCGCGAGCGACATCCATATCAAGGCGGGTGACAACGTCCGGGCGCGCATCAACGGTAGCCTGGTCCCCGTCCCCAGCAGAAGCTGACCAATGACCAGGTGAAGGCCCTGGCCGCCAAGCTGATGCCCCACGAGCGCGACCGGGACCGCATCGACGACCTGCTCGACTACGACTGCTCGTGGGGGTTGCCGGGACTCGGACGATTCCGCGTCAACATCCTGCGCCAGCGCGGCTCGTTCATGATCGTGATGCGCGTGATCCCGATCGAGATCCCGAGCTTCGAGGGCCTGAAGCTGCCACCGGTGCTCGGGAAGATCGCGGACCACGAACGCGGGCTGATCCTGGTGACCGGCGTGACCGGTTCCGGAAAGAGCTCGACGATGGCCGCGATGATCGGCTGGATCAACCAGAACAAGCCGCTCCACATCGTCACGCTCGAGAACCCGATCGAGTTCCTGCACCGC
>CAMCNM010000005.1 GCA_945876015.1 Gemmatimonas phototrophica | reverse complement strand
TGGGTCAGTCCGTGGTGGACATGACCCGCGGTGGACGCAACGGATTCTTCTCGCGCACGCCCTATCCGCAGACGATGGAGCTGCTGCTCAGGCTCGGGTCGGAGTACAAATGCCTGAACACCCACATGCGGAACAACGGTGACTACTGCCCGGGCTCGGGCGTGAAGCCGTTCAAGGATGCGGTGCAACAGGAAGGACAGGTGGTCGCGCCGACGACCAGGTAGCGCCCGGACGTTCTGATTCTTGGCGGCCGCCCGAGCGTCGCGCGGCCGCTTCGTTTTTCGGGGCTTCCGGAGTAACTTTGCAGGGCTTGGGCCTCGACATCCGCCACTCCAAGGGGAGAACCATGAATCGTGCGCAGGTGCTGGATCGACTCGACGGGCTGGTCGCGACCCATTCCATCCTCGCCCATCCGTTCTACCAGGCTTGGCAGCGGGGCGAGCTGACGCAGGGTCAACTGGCGACGTACGCACGGATCTACTATCCCCACGTCGCGGCCTTCCCGGGGCACTTGAGGGACGCTGTCGCCCGGGCGACCGACGCCGACGCCCGCGAGGAGCTGGCACGCAACCTGGCCGACGAGCTCGGACAGCCCGCGCCGCACCCTGAGCTGTGGCTCGACTTCGCCGAGGAGCTCGGACTGGATCGTGCGCAGGTCGCGTCCGACGTGGTCCACCGTTCCGCGGAGTGCATGGTCGAGACGCTCCGCGCGAACGCGCGCGGCACGACCGCGGCCGCGCTGGCCGCGCTGTACGCGTACGAGTCGCAGCAGCCCGAGGTCTCCGAGACCAAGATGCACGGACTCCGCGATCACTACGGGATCACGAGCGACAAGGGCCTCCGGTACTTTTCCGTCCACGCGACCCTGGATCTCGAGCATCGCCAGGGTGAGCGCGAGACGCTGGGGCGCTGCCTCGACCAGGGCGCCGATGCCGATGAGGTTCTCGGCGCGGCGGCCGACACGCTCAAGGCGTACTGGCAGCTCCTCGACGGAGTGTGCGCCGAGGCCGGGATCGCGTGCGCCACGGCGAAGGCAGTGATCGCTTGATTCGAGGCGGATAGGCGGACCCATGCAGGCTTTCAAGGTTCGCGTCGTCAAGGACAGCCTGGTCTTCTGCGCGGGCCACTTCATCACGTACTCGGGTTCCTGTGAGCCCCTCCACGGTCACAACTACCGCGCCGCGGTGACCTTGGAGGGGCCGCTCGGCGAGAGCGAGTTCGTCTTCAACTTCGTCACCCTGAAACGGATGATGAAGGCGGTGTGCGACCGGCTGGACCACCGCATGTTGCTCCCCACGGACAATCCCCATCTCGACATCCGAGCGGACGCCGTCGGGTACACGGTCAGATACCAGCACAAGACCTACGTCTTCCCGCGCGAGGACGTGGTGCAGCTCCCCATCCCGAACACGACCGCGGAGCACATCGCAGTGTGGATCGCCGATCAGCTCGCGGTGGATCTGGCCGCGGATGGCGCGGATCATCTGACCGCGCTCGAGGTCGAGATCGAGGAGACGCCCGGACAATCCGCGGTGTTTCGTAGAGAGCTGAAGCGCGTGGCCCGGTAGAGCAGGGGACCGTGCAACGCGCCGAGAAGGTCCACACGACGTACCTGGCTCTCGGCACCAATCTGGGAGATCGTGCCGAGAATCTCCGTCTGGCGCTGGACGCTCTCGGCGAATCGTTCCAGGTGATCTCCGTCTCCCCGATCTACGAGTCCGAGCCGGCCTACGAGGTGAACCAGCCGAGGTTCTACAATCAGTGCTGCCGGGCCACCACGACGCTGTCGAGTCAGGACGCGCTCGCCCACCTGAAGCAGACGGAAGTGGCGCTCGGTCGCGCCCCCGAAGAGCGTTTCGGCCCCCGCCTGATCGATCTCGATCTCCTGTTCTTCGACGATCTCGTGATCGAGACGCCCGAGCTGACCGTGCCCCATCCGCTCCTGCACGAGCGGTCGTTCGTCCTCGTCCCGCTGAACGACGTCGCTCCCGAGGTCGAACATCCGACGCTCGGCATGAGCATCCGCGACCTGCTCCGGCAGCTCCCCGATGCCGAGAGGCGGAAGGTTTGGCCGGTTCGCTGACCGTAAGCCCCCACACCTTCGAGTGGGGGAGCCGGACCTACGTGATGGGGATCCTGAACGTGACCCCCGATTCGTTTTCGGGGGACGGCGTGGTCGAGGTCGAGCGGGCGGTCGCGCTGGCCGAGGCCCAGGTCGCCGCGGGCGCCCATCTCCTCGACGTCGGCGGAGAGTCCACCCGCCCCGGCAGCGAGCCGATCCCCCTCGAGGAAGAGCTACGTCGCACGATCCCCGTGGTCCGCGCGCTCGCCGGCCGCGTGTCCGTTCCCATCTCGATCGACACCTACAAAGCCGAAGTGGCCCGCCAGGCCATCGCCGCGGGCGCGACCATCCTGAACGACGTGTGGGGCCTGCGCATGGACCCCGACCTCGCCGGGGTCGCGGCCGAAGCCGGCGTGGCGGTCGTGCTGATGCACAACCGCAGCCGCCCCAAGGACGCGGTGCAGGAGGCCCACCTCGGCGGACGTTACGTGGGCGTCGAGTACGGCGACCTGATGGAGGACATCGCGCGCGAGCTTGGGGAGTCGATCGAGCTGGCCCTGCGCGCCGGCGTGCGGGAGGATCGGCTGATCGTCGATCCGGGCATCGGCTTCGGGAAGACCGTCGAGCAGAACCTCGAGCTGGTGGATCGGCTCTCCGAGATCGCTTCGCTGGGCAGGCCGATCCTGGTCGGGCCGTCCCGGAAGTCGTTCGTCGGCTACACGCTCAACCTTCCGCCGGACCAGCGGACCGAGGGCACCGCGGCGGCGGTCACGCTGTGCATCGACCGGGGTGCCGACATCGTGCGCGTGCACGACGTCGCGCAGATGGCGCGGGTGGCCCGGATCGCCGACGCGGTGGTGCGCCGGCGCCCGGGCGGATGATCAGAATCGGCGGGTGAAGACGACCTTGGTCGCGGCGGTGCGGTCGTTCGTGTAGAGGCCGCCGATCAGCGGGTCGATCCAGTTGTGCGAGTAGACGAAGAACACGTCGCTCCCGGGAGTCAGGGTCCAGCGGAAGCGGGCCTGCCAGCCGAGCGCACGGCTCTGGTTGTCGTACTGGATGTTGTTGTTGAACGAGACCCACGGGTTGAGCTGCGTCCCGAGCTTGGCCTGGAGCACCGTGGTCGAGACGCTCCCTTCGGCCAGCTCGAGCCGGCTCCACTGTCCGTTCACGTTGAGCGAGATTCCCGTCCAGGGTCGAACGGTGCCGATCAGGTTCAGGTCGCGGCGGGTTCCCGAGTAGAAGTCGCCGATCTCGACGCTCGCGAATCCCGACATGAGGCGCTGGTCCGCCGTGCCGACCGACACGTTGTAGCGCGTGTAGTCGTACTCGCCGCCCTCGAGCAGGAGAATGTCGCCGGGCAGGCGGAAGTCGGTGTCGAGCCGCTCCCAGTTGGGTATGACGGTGACGCTCACGTTTTCGCCCGACTGGAAGTTGATGCCGAGCGGCTTGATCTGGATCCGATGGCTCAGCTTCTGGTTGGACGGGTCGGTCACCAGGTTCGGCGCGACACCGAAGTTGAGCTGGCGGATGGCCGATCCTGGGCCCGGCCGTGGGTTCCAGAAAGCCTGGAGGTCGTACTGACGAATGCCACCCCTGAACTTGAAGCCGACCGCGGGATCGTAGTCCTCCCCGATCCAGTCCGACTGGATGCGGAAATTCCACACGTCGTTCGGATAGTCGAGCGCGAAGCTGAACTTGTCGCTCCGGCCGGCGTCGTCGGAACGCGCGTCGGTGGTCCAGATGTAGCTGGAGCGCCAGTTCAGGTTGAGGCCCTTGCCCATCAGGTTCGTGGTCGCGAGCCGGAGATCCATTCCCGCCGTCTGCAGCTGCTCCGCGTCCGTGCCTCGTTGGTCGCGGCGCGTGTAGAGGGCTCCGAAGTGCGACTGCGAGCCGAAGCGGCGGCGCGTGCGCACGACGGTGAAGTCCTCGCCCGGCAGGTCACCCCCGAGCTCCGCGGTCCGGTCGTACTGGCGTGTGCGCACCTGGAGCGCGCCCAGGTCGAACTTCCCCATCTGTCCGACGAGCTTGAGCCCGGCGTCGATCGGCTGGATCGCGCCGTCGTTCAGGCCGATGCGGCGGCTGAAGAACACGTCGGGATCCCCGGCGAGCCCGAACACGCCGGTGCCCTGCAGGAAGAACTCGCGCTTCTCCGGGAAGCGCAGCGGAAACCGCGTCAGGTTGACCTGGCGGTCGTCGATCTCGGTTTCCGCGAAATCGGTGTTGATCGTGAGGTTCGCGCGCAGGTTGGGCGTGATGTTGTACGACACGTCGCCGCCCACGTCGCCCTTGTACGCGGACGGCGCCGCGGTCGCGGGCGTCGCGGACGCGCGGCCGATGAAGTATGGCTTCACGTCCAGGCCGAGGCCCTGGCTGATCTCCGCTATTCCTTCGACCACGCCGGCCATAGACATCTGCCAGACCTGCTGGTTGCGGGCGAAGCCGTTCCAGCGCGTCTCCTCGTTCTTGCGGCGGATGGTGCGTTGGAAGTTGATCCCCCACGCCGTGATGTTCGGGTCGAAGTTGAGCGTGCCGAAGGGAACCTCGATCTCCGCAGTCCACCCGCGCGGATCGCGCACGACGCGCGCCATCCAGATGCCGTCCCACGCCTTGTTCGGGCTTCCGGGGCCGCCGTAGAAGCCGGCTCCGCCGCCCCCGCCACCACCGCCCCCGCCTCCACCGCCGCCTCCACCGCCGCCTCCCCCGCCGCCTCCCCCGCCCCCACCTCCCGGCTGCGGGCCGCCCAGCAGGCCGTCAGCCATTCCCCCGGAAGGGTTCACCTCGAAGAAGTATCCGCTCCGCCCGTCCCGATAGCTGTCGAGGGCGAGCATGAAGCGGTCGTCCGCGATGAACGGGGCGTCCCGCTGGAGAGTGTTCGCGATGATCCCGTCGGGGTTCGAGTCGTGGGCGAAGACGCCGAAGATCAGCCGGTCGCCGTCGATCAGGACGCGGACCTCGGTGGCCTCCGAAGCGGGCTGGCCATTCTGCGGCTCCACCTGGAGGAAGCCGCTCGCGGGGGTCGCCCGCTGCCAGGCCGCTTCGTCCAGCCTGCCGTCGAGCTGGATCTCCTCGTTCGGGGCGATCCGGGTGGTCGCGATCGAGCGTTGGGCGGGTGCCGCCTGGGCGTCCAGTCCGCCGGCGAGGACGAGAGAGAGGGACACACCAAGGGGGAGCCAGGTCTTTCGCATGAACACTCCGGGGGGGCTGATCGAATCGGCGCGGCTTGGCCCAACGGGGGGGAAACTAATGCCGGTGGGCAGGTTGAGGCCAAAGTTGGAGAGCGGGTCCGCTAGTCACGGACCGCCTTCACGGCCATATTTCCCGACTGAGCCGGTTAGATACCCGGCGTCGCCCAGGGCTTCCCGGCAACCCAAGAATCGAACTGCGATGAGCAACAGCAGAGAATCCTGGAAAGAGGTGCTCGGCTCGCGAGTCCCCGCCGCCATGGCAGAGGAGATCGACGAGTTCGAGGCCCAGATGGGCCTGCGCAAGCAGGAAAAAATCGAAGAGAAGGTCTTCGCCGAGCTGCGCCTCCGCAGGGGCGCCTACGGCCAACGATATGACAACGGGCACCGCTACGACGGGACCCGCACCCAGGAGATCGCGTTCCCTCGGCGGGGCCTGACCAAGGGTCCCGACACCGAGTTCGACGCTCCCGGGATGCAGCGGATCAAGATCCCGTTCGGAAAGATGACCGCGGAGCAGCTCGAGGTCCTCGCCGACTGCGCCGAGGAGTACTCGAACGGCATCCTGCACATCACGACGCGGCAGGACGTTCAGCTCCACTTCGTGGACATCGAGGACACCCCGGACATGCACCGGCGACTCGGCGCGGTCGGGATCACGACGCGCGAGGCGTGCGGCAACTCGGTGCGGAACGTGACCGGCTGCCCGCTAGCCGGCATCTGCACCACCGAGGAGTTCGACATCTCGCCCTACGCGCGCGCCGAGTTCCTGTTCCTGCTGGGACACCCGGACGTGCAGGACTTCGGGCGCAAGTTCAAGATCTCGTACTCGGGCTGCAGCGGTGAGGGCTGCGGGCGCGCGATGATGCACGACCTCGGATTCATCGCGGCCGTGCGCACCGTGAACGGACAGCCGGAGCACGGCTTCCGCGTGGTGGTGGGCGGCGGCCTCGGCCCCGTTCCGCACCTCGCCAAGGAACTCTACGCGTTCATGCCGGAGTCGCAGATGCTGCCCGTCTCGCAGGCGATCTCGCGCGTCTACGCGCGACTCGGCGAGAAGCGCAACCGCGCCAAGGCGCGCATCAAGTTCCTGGTCGCGCAGCTCACGATCGAGAAGTTCCGCGAGCTGGTGGACGCGGAGCTGGCGGCGCTCGAGCCGGATCCGCGCTGGCAGGAGTGGGTGGACCAGGCCGAGAAGGCCGCGCAGGAGTTCCTCCCCGCGCCGGTGACGAACGATGGCGCCAAGCCCGCTCCCGGGTTCGAGGAGTGGGCGTCCACGAACGTGTACGATCAGCGCCAGAAGGAGTTCGTCGCGGCGACCGTGAACCTGCCGCTGGGCGACATCACGTCGCGCCAGTCGCGCAAGCTCGCGGACATCATGCGCAAGTACGTGAACGATGCGTTGCGCACCACAGTGGACCAGAACCTGCTGATCCGCTGGGTGTGGCGACAGGACTTGGTGAGCCTCTACAACGACCTGTACGAGGCGAAGCTCGTCCTGTCCGGCGCGGGCACCATCACGGACGTGACCAGCTGCCCAGGCACCGACACCTGCAAGCTCGGCATCTCGAGCTCGCGCGGGTTGTCGGCCGAGCTGCGCGCGCGTCTCGAGGCGCGCAGCCTCCAGTTCGACAAGACGCTTAAGCACGTGCAGATCAAGGTGAGCGGCTGCAACAACTCGTGCGGCCAGCACCACGTCGCCGACATCGGCTTCTACGGCTCGAGCCGGAACATCGGGGCCTACAAGGTCCCGCACTTCCTGCTGCTGCTGGGCGGTGCGCTCGAGGACAACGCCGGCAACTACGGGCTCGCGATCGGCGCGATCCCGTCGAAGCGCGCGCCCGAGACCGTCGATCGTCTGCTGGATCTCTACTCCGCCGAACGCCTGGACGGTGAGATGTTCCGCGCGTGGGTGATGCGCGTCGGCAAGAAGGCGGTGAAGGAGAAGATCCAGGACCTGATGGAGGTGCCCCCGTACGAGCAGGACAAGAGCTTCTACGTGGACTGGCACGACTCGCGCGAGTACTCGATCGGGGACATCGGCGTCGGCGAGTGCGCGGGCGAGGTGATCACCCTGACCGAGTTCAGCATCGCGAGCGCAGAGAGCAAGCTGTTCGACGCGTCGATCACGGTGGACGACACGAACGCGACCCAGGCTGACCTGCAGGAGGCTTCGAGGCAGGCATATCTGGCTATGGTGCTGGCCTCACTGGGTCTCCTGAAGACGCGGAATCCGGACGCCAAGAACGATCCGGACCAGGTCTTCGAGGACTTCAAGCGTCTGTTCATCGACACCAAGCTCTTTTTCGAGCGCTACATCGGCAGTCAGGAGTGGCCGTACTTCCAGGCCGCCCACGAAGCGAAGGGCGCCTCGCGTGACCGTGACGAGGCGCGGCGCCGGGTCGAGGAAGCACAGCTCTTCATCGACGCTTCGCACGCGTGCTACGCGCGTCTCCGGCAGACCACGGTCGGTGGTAGCCCCGCCGTCTCCGCGGCGCTCCCGAGCTGATGGCCAACGCCAACGAAGGTCCTCAGCGCATCTGCATGAAGTTGTACGCGGCCGAGACCGGGATCGGAGATCAGGTGTACGTCCCGATCTTCCAGGAGTGGATCCGCGACCAGGCGCTCGACGGCCTGGTGCTGTTCGACGTCGCCGACTACGCGCACGTGCCGGACAGCCCTGGCATCGTGCTGGTCACGCACGAGGCCACCTTCGCGCTCGATCGCTCGGACGGGCGCTTCGGCCTGCTCGCGCAGCGCCGGGTGAACGGAAAGGGCGACGCCGTGGACACGGTCGCGTCCACCCTCCGACAGATGCTGCAGGTGGCGTCCAAGCTCGAGGCCGACCCCCGGCTGGGCGGAAAGCTCGAGTTCGATCGGTCCGTGATCCGGATCGAGGCGAACGACCGGCTTCGTGCGCCCAACACGGAAGAGGGATACCGTGTCCTGGAACCTGTGGTGAAGAAGGCGGTCACCGCGGTCCTGGCGGACAAGGCGCCCAAGGTGAGCAGGGTGCCGAACGATCCCCGTGACCGGCTGGCCGCCGACGTCCGTGTGGCGCCATAGCTGGCCTCCTCCAACCGACCCGAACCCATGCGTGGCCAGACTCTAGACGAGATCGACCTCAAGCTGCTGACACTGCTTCAGGATGATGGCCGCATGTCGCAGCACGATCTCGCGGAAGCCGTGGGACTCTCGTCGCCCGCCACCGGGGAACGCCTGCGCAAGCTCGAGGAGCGCGGGATTATCAGGGGCTTCACCGCGGTGCTGGATCCCAAGCAGCTCGGCGCCGACGTGACCGCATTCATCGCCGTCGGGATCGACGGCTCCCGCTTCTATCTCGACTTCGTCGAGCACGCGCAGGCCCATCCCGAGATCCAGGAGTGTCACGCGGTGACCGGGCAGGGCTCGCATCTGATCAAGATCCGCACGCGCGACACGTCTACGCTCGAGCGCCTGCTGGCCGAGATCCAGTCCTGGCCCGGCGTGCACTGGACCACGACCAGCATCGTGCTGTCGTCGCTCAAGGAGAGCACGCGCATCTCGATGGGGAACGTGACCGTCGAAGGCTGACGTCCTCGCCGTATCGACTTGAAAGTGGCGTCCCTGGTCGGCGCGGTGCTCGTGGGTGGAAGGAGCACTCGCTTCGGACGTGCCAAGTGGAGTGAGCCAGTGGGCGGCGTGCCGATGGTGGAGCGCGCGACCGCCGCGCTCATGCCTCACTGCCGCGAGGTCGTCGCGCTCGCTCCGGAACCGGGCCTGAGCGGGATCGGGCTCCCGTTGGTGCACGACGTGGAGGGGAGTGGAGGTCCGCTCGCCGCGATCGTCGCGGTGCTCCGCTACGCGCGGGATCACGGGGACGCCGGAGCGCTCGTCCTCGCGTGTGATCTTCCGCTGGTGGATGGCGCATTCGTCGGAGCCCTGGTCGCTGCGTGGCGCGGCGATGACCTGGTGGTGCCCGAGCAGGCGGGATGGATCCAGCCGTTCTGCGCCGTCTGGTCCACCTCCGCGCTCGAGCCCGCGCTCGACGCGCTCGGGTCGTCGGATCGGTCCCCGCTGAGCCTCGCGAAGCGCCTGCGCACCCGGGTGATCGCCGAGTCCGAGTGGCGCGGGCATGCGCGCGTCGCCGAGCCGCTGCTCAACGTCAATACGCCGGAGGAGTTGGAGCGGGCGGAATCGCTCCTCGCGGCCGTGTCCGGCAGAAGCGTACCGGGCGGAACGGGGTAGCGACGTCATGGCCAGCTTCCGCCCGGCGTTCTCCGGCTCTCAGGCCACCCCGACCGAGGGGTTCCGAGCGAGTCGCTGGCCGCTGGCCTTCGTCGTCGTCGCCCTCCTGGCCCTGGTGGTCGTTCCGCTCGCGATCGATCGCTGGGAGGCGGGCATCGAGAGGGACATCGTCGAGGTTCTGGAGCCCGCCCAGGAGCTTTCGTTCGGCCTCGCCCTCGTGCACGCCCGCCAGATCGCGCGCTTCCAGAGCTACCTCCTGAGCGGCGACCTCGCCTCGCTCGACAGCTATCGGCAGGCGCGCTCCAGCGAGCGGGGGCTGTACGACGGCCTGCTCCGCCTGAGCGACCAGATGGAGTTGGACGTACGCACCAAGCTGGCCGAGCTGCAGCGCGCTTCCACCGACTGGCACGTGCTCCACGCCGAGGCGCTCGGGTCGGACACCGCGCGGATCGCCTACCTCACGGACCTCGCCGCCGACCAGCGTCGCAACGAGGATCTGTTGCAGGCGTCGAACGACCTCGTCGAAGCGATCGTCGAGCGCGCGCAGGCGGGCCGCGACCGTATGGACCGCGCGCGCAGCCTCGAGCTCTGGTTCACGATCGTCCTCGTCATGGTGGCGCTCTTCGCGACGGCCCTGGTGGCGGGGATCGGCGGACGCCTGCGCGCCCTGGTGGCCGAAGCGAACGCCCAGCGTGAGAGCGCGGATCGCGCGCGGCGCGAGGTGGACGCGATCCTGGAGGCCACGGGCGACGGTGTGCTCGGGCTCGACCTGAACGGGAAGTGCACCTCGCTCAATTCAGCGGGAGCGCGCCTGCTCGGATTCGAGCCCGAGGAGCTCGCCGGAAGCGGTGTCCACGAAGCGATCCACTCGGGTCCGGGCTTGGATCACACGAGCGCCGACTGCCCCCTCCTCGCGGCGATCCGGTCGGGCTCGACCGGCCGCGATCCTGAGGGCTACGTCTGGCGGAAGGACGGAGCCGCGATTCCGGTCCAATGGTCGCTGGGTCCGCTGATGGACGGACAGCGCGTGCGGGGAGCCGTCTTCACGTTCACCGACATGCGCGAGATCCAGGCCGCGCAGGAAGCGCTCCGGCAGGCGATCCGCGCCCGCGACGAGGTGGTCGCGGTGGTCTCGCACGACCTGCGCAATCCGATGGGCACGATCGCCGCGGCCGCGGGAATGTTGCTCGACATCGAGCTCCCGCCCGAAAAGGAACGTGAGAACCTCGAGATCATCGTGCGCGCGACCGAGCGCATGAACCGATTGATCCGCGACCTGCTCGACGTGGCGCGCATCGAGGGCGGCGGCCTCTTCGTGGAGCCGGAGACGGTGGTGGTCGGGCCCCTCGTTGACGAAGCGGTCGATCTGCTGCGCCCGTTGGCGCGCGATCGGGGGGTCGAGCTGTCGCAGGATGTCGAGGACGGCCTGCCCGCGGTGCACGCCGACCGCGACCGGGTGCTCCAGGTCCTCTCGAACCTGGTCGGCAACGCGCTGAAATTCACCGACCATGGGGCGATCCGGATCGCGGCGCGGTGCGGCGAGGGGGGTGGTGTCGAGTTTTCCGTGTCGGACGAGGGTGAGGGGATCCCGCCGGAAGCGCTCGGTCACATCTTCGATCGCTTCTGGCAACAGAACCGGTCCGATCGGCAGGGTGCGGGACTCGGGCTCGCGATCGTGCGGGGGATCGTCGAAGCGCACGGCGGCCGCGTCTGGGTGGAGAGCCGCCTCGGCGAAGGGACGACCTTCTTCTTCGGTCTGCCTGCCGCCGCGGAGAAGTCCGCCCGGGTGCGCGCGGAAGCGAGAGTCTAGGACGCTAGGCGCTCGGCACCCGGTGCTGGGCGGCGTGGGACCGGTAGGCCGCCACTTCGCGCTCGCGCCGCTCGGCGCTCCATCCGAGAACCCGCCCCAGGATCTCCGCCGCCGCGGGCGCGCCCGCCTCACCCTGCCCGCGCGAGAAGATCAGGAGCGCCGAGCGTCGGTCCATGAAGTCGATCAGCGAGCCGGCCATCTCACGCTCCGCCGCGAGCCGCACCTCACCGCGCAGCGCCGGAACGTCGGCGTGCAGGGGCTCGAGCCAGTCGGGATCGCGGTCGGCCAGCGCCAGGAGATCCTCGAGCTGCCGGCCGTAGAGCCAGGTCAGCCGCGCCGCGGTGGCCGGCGCGACGCCTCGGGCGATCAGATCGCTCGCGCGCGCGGCGCGGTAGGCTTCCGGATCCGCGCCACCGAGGTCGCCGCCCGGGAGAGGGACCTCGGCCGAGCGATCCTTCGGGAGTCGCTCGCCCAGCTGCCGCGCCACCGCTTTCAGGGTGCGGTGCGCCATCGGGCGGTACGTGGTGAGCTTTCCTCCCGCCACCGTGACCAGTCCCGGGGTATGAGACCAGACCTGGTCGTGGCGCGAGGTGTCGCGCGTGCTCTTTCCCGGCTCGAGGACGAGCGGACGGATTCCCGCCCACGTGGCGCGCACGTCGTCGAGGCCGAGCGCGGCTCCCGGGAAGCAGTCCTGCACCATGGCGAGCAGCTCCTCGACCTCGGCGCGGGTGGCGCGCGGTGCGTCGAGCGGACCCTTGTACTCGTCGTCGCTGGTCCCCACGTAGACGTGGTCGAGGCGACGCATCGCGAGACCGCGCCGCCCGTTCGACGCCTTCAGGAAGCAGGCGCCCTGGATCGGCAGGGAGGAGGCGTCGAGCAGAAGATGGATGCCCTTGCTGGGAACGATCGGTCGGGGCAGCTCGAGCCCGGCGGCGGAGATCGTCTGGGCCGCCCATGCTCCGGTCGCGTTCACCACCACGCGCGCGCGCACCGAGGTCTTCCTTCCGGTCGCGGCGTCGGTCACCTCGGCTCCCACCACGCGGCCGCCCGCCGATTGCACCAGCGCCGAGGCGTGGTTCGCGACCAGGGCTCCGTGCAGCGCCGCCGAGAGCGCGTTCTCCATCGTGAAGCGCGCGTCGTCGGTGATGTACTCCAGGTAGAGGACGCCGCCCTCGAGCGGATCGCGCAGCCCGGGCAGTCGTTCGCGCACTTCATCGGGTCCGAGGTTCTTATGCTTCTCCTCGGACGTCGCGGAGGCCATGCGATCGAACACGGCCAGTCCCGCGCTGATGAGCCAGAAGCGGTCGCCGCCGAACACGGGGTAGAGGAACGGGATCGGATGGACCAGGTGCGGGGCGATGCGCCGGAGCGCTTTCCGCTCGCGCGCGGACTCGCGCACGAGGAGGAACTGTCCGTACTCGAGGTAGCGGATCCCGCCGTGGATGATCTTCGACGAGCGGCTCGAGGTACCGAAGCCGAAGTCCTCCTTCTCGACCAGGCCGACCTCCCACCCGCGGAGCGTGGCGTCGCGCGCGATCCCGGCTCCGGTGATCCCGCCTCCGATCACCAGCACGTCCAGCTCCGTCCGCCCCATCTCCTCCAGGGCGCGGGCTCGCCCCTCGGGGGAGAACGGGTGGGGCGAGGTCACGGGATGTCGGCCCTCCAGGCCAGGAGCGCGTCCACCTGATTGGTCGTGAAGCGGGTCACGCCCGCTTCGCGCAGGCGGCCGGCGTCGATCGGATCGTCCACGGTCCAGACCGCGACCCTGATGCCGCGCTCGAGGGCGCGGCGCGCGAAGTCCGGACGCTCGAGGATCAGCCTGTACTCGAGATCCACCAGCGATCGGCCGTCGGACGTTGCCCGCTCGAGCCCTTCGTCGAAGCGCTCGGCGGTGTCCACGATGTAGCCGATGCCCACGGCGGGGTCGCGTCCCGCGAGGCGGTCGAGGATCGCCCAGTCGAGAGAGATGAAGACGTTGTCCAGGATGCGGTCGGCCTTTCGGACGATGTCGACCATGCGGTCCAGATCCTCGAGCTCGCGGAAGCCCTTCACCTCGGTGTAGACGCGTCGCACCCGGCCCTTCGTGCGTTCGAGCGCCTGCGCGAGCGACGGGATCTTCTCTCCCGCGAACTCCGTGCCGAACCACTTGCCCGCGTCGAGCGTTTGCAGCTGTGCCAGCGTGCGGCGCCGGATCGGTCCCACGCCGCTACTGGTGCGCGAGAGGTTGACGTCATGGAACAGGACCGGAGTCCCGCACGCGGCGACGTGGACGTCCCACTCGATGGCGTCCGCGCCCGCGGTGATCGCGAGGTCGATCGCGGCGAGCGTGTTCTCGGGAGCGCGCGAGCTGTACCCGCGGTGCGCGATGATCTCGAGGTCGCGCGTGGCCACCTCGGTCACGAGCCCCGGTCTCCGGGAAGGGTGCGCGATGCACCGGGATCGGCGGGTGTGCCTCCGCTCTGCAGGTCGCGGTGGAACTCGGCCGCCTCCGCGAGGCGGGTCATCGTCGTGTCCATCGCCTCGAGGTGCTGCTCGAGCAGCGCCATGCGGCGCTCCAGAATGCGCACGCTCTCCTCGTTCTCCCTCGAGCTGAAGAGGCGGCCGAGCGACTCAACGAGCAGCTTGAGGGCGTAACGCGCGGTCAGGCCCATCACCGGAATGAGGACGATCGAGATCCCCATGAAGGTGGCGATGACTGCGGTCAGGTCGATCGGCAGGACTTCCATGGTCTCCTCAGCTCTTCTTGCGGCGCCACGCGCCCTTGGACGCGCCTTCGACGCGGGGGATGTCGAGCCAGAACGCGCTGCCTTCGCCGCCCTTGACGGCTTCGACTCCGGCGCGCCCGCTCATTCGCTCCATCCCCCTCCGTACGATGGCCAGCCCGATTCCGGTTCCGGGGCGGGCACCGCCCTCGGTGAGGCGCTCGAACACGCGGAAGATGCGGTCCTCCTGGCCGGTGGGAATGCCGATCCCGTTGTCCTGCACCCAGAGCCGCACCCACCGGTCGTTCTCCTCGGCGCGGATGCGGATGCGGGGACGCCGGCCCACCGGGACGAACTTGATCGCGTTCGAGATCAGGTTGGCCAGCACCTGCACCAGCGGAGTGGTCTGCCCGAGAACCTGGGGCAGATCGCCTTCGACGGCCAGGTCCGTGTTCGTTTCCTTCAGGTCGCCCTCCAGCTGCTCGCAGGCCGCCTCGACCACCTTGGTTAGCGCGACGGGCTGGAGCTCGAGATCCTCGAAGCTCAGCCGGCTGTACGCCAGGAGGTCGCGGATCAAGATCTCGGACATCTGCCCCGAGGCGATGATGCGCTGCGCGTAGTCGCGCGCCTTTCCGGGCAGCCGGTCGCCGAAGTTCTGGATCAGCGCGTGGGCGAAGCCCTGCATGGTGCGGAGCGGAGCGCGCAGGTCGTGGGATACGGAATAGGCGAACCGCTCGAGCTCCAGGTTCGCCTGCTGCAGCTCCTCCGCGAGCCTTCGGTAACCCTGCTCGCTCTCCTTCAATTCCTCATGCGCGGTCACCCGATCGATGAACTGCGCGACCCCGTTGGCGAGCGATTCGGCCCAGCGGACCAGCCTGCGGTCGGGCTCCATCGCCTGGGTGTGGGCGAAGATCAGCGTGCCGGCCACCTCCTGGCTCACCACCATCGGGAACGCCAGGTACGTCTGGATGCCGAGATCGTGCAGCAGGTCGTTCGCCATCTCGCGGCGCGCGCCCGCGTTGAACTCGGCCACGGGCTGCCCGGTGCGCACCGCCACACCGGCGAGCGAGTCGTGGACCTGCATTTCGACCCGGGCCACGTCGGTGGGCAAGCCCCACGCCGCGGTCACGACGAGCCGGTCGCGCTCGGGATCGAAGCGGAGGATCGCGGCGATGGGGAACGCCGTCGCCTTGCACAGCTCCTCCAGGATATCCTGGTAGGCGCGCTCGGTGGACGAGGCCGTGAGCGTGACCTCGGAGATCCGATACAAGGTCATCAGGTCCTTCGTTGCGCGCGGCCAGCTCGTCCTGCGACCGCTGCGTCTCGGTCACGTCGGAGAGCACGCCGTCGATGCGCACCAGCTGGCCGGAATCGTCGCGCGCTCCCTTGACGGTCACCGCCACCCAGCGGGACGTCCCGTTCGTCAGGCGGATCTGCCAGCGATGGAGGATCGTCCGGTCGAGCCCCATGCTGAGCTCGTGCGTCCGTACTTCGACCTCGGGCGGATAGAGCAGCGCGCGCCAGTGGGAGTCCGTCGCGAGCAGTTCCTCGGCGCTCCGTCCCACGATGCGCTCGGAGGCCGCGGAGACGCGCAGGAGGGTGCCCGTGTGCGGATCGAGCGAGAAGATCACCTCGTCCAGGTTGGCCAGCAGCGCGCGGATCTCCTCCGCCTGCGTGATGATCCGGTCCTGGTTCGTTCGGCGCTCGTGCTTGAGGATCACCGCGTGCTCGGCCACGGCGAGGCGGAGGTTGAACAGGGCGACATCCACGGGCTTCGCGAGATAGTCGTCCGCGCCCGCGTCGAGCGACTCCTGGATGACGTTCGCGTCGCGTTTGCCGGTGACGACCATGATCACCGCGTCGGGGCCCGCGGGGTGCGCCCGGATGCGCCTACACAGGTCGAGGCCGTCCGCCTGAAGGAGCACGAGATCCAGCACGACGAGCGGGAAGGGGGTGGCGTCGAAGGACGTCCACGCCGACTCCGCGTCCGCGGTCGCGACGACGTGGTGTCCCCGAGAGCGGAGGATCTCGGAGAAGAGCCACCGCTCACCCTCCGAGCGTGCCGCCCGCGTGGAGGCGCGCCACGCGCGCGAGCGCCACTCCCGGCTCGAAGAACGTCGAACCCCCCAGCTCGCCCGCGCGCTGATACGCGCGGCGAGCGTTCTCCCAGTCGTACACGTCTTCGGCCGCGACTCCGCGCAGGTACGAGTCCACCGCGGTGAGCGGGACGCCCGAGGGGCTCCACGCACGCGGCGTCGCGGCGGCGACCGGATCGACCCAGCGCGGCAGCGTCGCGAGCGAGTCGAGCGTGGCCACCAGGCTTCCCGTCAGCCGGCGCGCGAGGGCAACGGGATCGCCGCCGCGCGGAACGCTCATGCGCCACGCGGCGCGCACGGCGCTGGTCGCGGGGTCCACCAGTCTGAGGTTGAACTGTGCGGAGTCGCCGAACAGGAACGGCGTCTGACTGCCGGCGAGGATCAGCTCGGTCCCCGGCGACGTCCCCACGGGAGGTGCGCCCGCTCCACGAGGCAGCCCACGGCGCTCGCGTTCGGCCGCCTCGGCGAACCGGCGTCGCTCGACGAACTGCACGTCCTCGCGGCGCAGCAGCTCGGTGCCCACCAACTCCGCGATCGCGATCGCGGCGGGCACCGACGCGGTCAGTGCCCACGGCTTGTCTTCGCCCAGCGTCAATTCCCCGATCGCGATGCGAGGCGCACCGGCGAGCGGAGCCGGGCGAGGCTGGTAGAGCGCCTGCCACTCGGCCGCGGAGGCGCCGGTCGGTGGTGCCGGTGAGGGTGCGCCGCCCGAAGCGCACGCGAGTTCGAGCGGAAGGGCGGCCAGGACGAGGGGGAGGGCCGAGTCGGCGCATCCGGCCAAGCTACACTACGCGTCGGCCCGCGGCATGGGTCGGCCGCTACGGCCCACCGAACTGCGCGGGGATCATCCGCCCGGGAAGCGGTCCGGACGGAAGGCTGCCAGGCGTGGGTCCGGCGCTCCGTCCGCGGCTCCCGCCACGAGCTCGGCGGTGATCGGCGTGAGAAGGATCCCGTTCCGGAAGTGGCCCGTCGCGTGGATCAGCCCCGGAAGGTCCGGATCCGGACCGAGGATCGGCAGGCCGTCGGGCGTGCCGGGTCGGAACCCGTCCCAGGCCTCGATCTCGGGGGCGCCGTCGAGCCCCGGCACGGCCGCGGCGGCCGCGCGCCGCAGCGCGTCCCGCGCGTCCGGGGTGGTGCCACCCGAGAAGCCGACATCCTCCGACGTCGCTCCCACCCAGACCGAGCCGCCGCGCCGGGGGATCAGATAGCAGCCTTCGGTCTCGACCGCGGTGGACAGTGGAGACGGTGAGGCGAGGGCGACCATCTGTCCCTTGACCGGGCGAACCGGCAGAGGGCGGGGGAGACCCGACATGCCACCGCTCCACGCGCCCGCGGCGAGTACCACCAGGTCCGCGGGATGATCGGCCCCGTCCCGGGTCACGACGCCGCGCACCGCGCCGCTCTCGACCAGCAGCCCGCTCGCTTCGCCCACCGCGACGGCGCATCCGGCGGCGCGTGCCGCGACGTCCAGCGCCCGGGCCAGTAGGCGATTGTCCACCTGTCCGTCGTCCGCGATGTGGACGCCGCAGACCGCGGCGGGATGCACGCTGGGCTCCCGCCCCCTCAGCGCCGCGCCCTCGAGCCAACGCACGTCTAGTCCGTTCCGCTTCGCCCAGTCGTGGCGCGCGCGGAGCGCGTGCGCGGCCTCCGTCTCGAGCGCGAGCAGGAGCTTGCCGTTCGTGCGCAGGTCGAGGCTCATCCCGGTCTCCTCCTCGATCTGCTCGACGAACGACGGCCAGAGCGCGAAGCTGGCCAGGCCGATGTCGAGGAACGGTCCGGGGCCGGTCGACTCGGCGAGGGGGGAGAGCATTCCTCCGGCGGCGAGCGTGGCTTCTCCACCGCGGACGCCGCGATCGATCACCGTGACGTGGCGCCCGCGGGCCGCAAGGGCGCGCGCGCAGGCGAGGCCGATGGCCCCTCCTCCCACCACGATCACATCCGAGCCTTTGCGCTCCCGACCCCTCATCCGGAGATTCCGCCTTCCACTCCCACGCGCTCGTCTACTTCGAGGAGGCGCGCTCGGCCTATTGGCGGGAGGGGGTGGGGCGGACCTGAGACGGCTCGATCGACTATATCGTCGCGGAAGCCGCCGTGCGGTGGCACCAGCGAGTCCTTTGGCCAGCCCGCCTGGGCGTCTCGGTCAGGGTTTCCCTGCTGGGACGTAAGCACTTCGTGATGGACTACTCGGTGGAGTCCCAGGAGGGGGAGCGCCTGGTGCGCGGGACCACGGTGCAGGTCATGTACGACTATTCGGCCGGCGCGAGCAAGCGGCTACCGGACGACGTCCGGGACCGGATCGTGGGGTTCGAGGGGCGGTTCGGGCGGAGCGGCAGGTGGGAGGGGGTTCCAGGAGGGGGGGGAAACGGGCCTTGGCGTGATGTTTGACGTCCAACCTCCGGGAACAGTAGATTGCGCGGTCTTATTCCACACGGATTTCCCGATCCAACGTCGTGTAGTAGTGTAGTCAAACTGTCCCCCTGACAGTCCGGTCGGGCTGTCCTTTTTTCAAGAACAGGGTGCATTCCCAGGAGAAATGGATCATGAACGGACGGCTGACTCAATTCTTCGCCTTCGCAGCGGCCGCCCTCCTCATAGCCCTGCCCAGTCGGGTTTCGGCACAGGGGAGTCGCTACCGCGTGCTCGTTCCCGACTTCTTCGCCGTCCAGGGCGCGAAGGGCGGATTCGGCGGGGACGTGGCGAAGGAGCTCAGGGCACGGCTCGACAAGCTCGGGACACATGCGCCGATTCCTGAGAAGGAGCTCAAGGAGCAGCTCAGCAAGTTCAAGATGAAGATGGATGAGCTCGACTGCCTCAAGACGCAGCAGTTGGCCACTCAGATCAACGCCAACCTGGCGCTCTGCGCTTCGTTCAGCGGCTCGGGTGAAAGCTTCCAGTTGTCGGGCATCGAGTTCTGGGACATGACGACCGGTGAGCCTCTCAAGGTCGAGAACGTCACGGTGACCGGTAAGGACGCCAAGATCCAGGCGGCCGACCACGTCTTCATGGCGTTCGACCGCATGATCCAGCTGGCCAAGTCGCAGCAGTTCTGCGCCGACTACATCGGAAGCCAGCAGTGGGATAACGGGATCGAGAACTGCGACAAGGCGCTCGCGCTCAACCCGAACGCCGTCGTGACGCGGCTCCGCAAGGTCCAGGCGATCATGGCGAAGGCCAAGGACGCGACCGACGATGCGACCAAGAATGGCTTGAACACGCAGGCCATGACCGAGCTGAAGACGGTCCTCTCCCAGAACGAGTTCCACGAGGCGGCCCTGCAGCTCGCCGGTGTGGTCGCGATCCAGCTCGGTCAGCCGGAAGAGGGTCGGAAGTATTTCTACAAGTACCTCGAGGTGAATCCCGGCGCCGACCAGATCCGTCTCTCGATCGCCTTCGACATGGCGCAGGCGGGCGATCCCGAGGGCGCGATGGGTCTGGTCAAGACCGGTATCGAAGCGGCGCCCAACAACGCCGATCTGCTCGAGTACTACGCCAGCTACGGGGTCGCGGCCGCCTCCAAGCGCGACGCCGCCACTCCCGGATCGCCCGAAGCGATCGCCCTCTACAAGCAGGCGATCGACGCGTTGACCAAGTCCAAGGAAGTCCGTGGTAGCGCGATGACGGCGGGCTACCTCCGTATGTTGATCCAGGCCAAGCTGGCCTCGGGTGATCCGGCCGGGGCGGAGGCGGAGGCGCAGGCTGCAGTCACGGCGTATCCGACCGAGGCGCTGATCTGGGCCAACCTGGCCGAGGCGCAGCAGAGGCAGGGCAAGATCGACGCGGCCCTCGTCACGATGGACAAGGTCAAGGAGATCAAGGCCGACTACCCGAGCGTGCGCGTGCGCCAGGCCAGCTGGCTGCTCGCGGCGGGCCGGGTCGATGACGCCATCCCGTACCTCAAGAAGGCGGTCGATGACGGCACCGACGCGAACACGGCCGCGAAGCTTGTCTACGGCGACGCGGTCACCAACGGCATCAACAAGAAGGCGTGGCAATACGCGATCAAGGGGATCGGCCAGGCGAAGACCTTCAGCGTGAACGCCGAGACCCGCTCCGAGTTCGACTTCTGGCACGGCTGGGCGCTGTATCACCAGGCCATGGCGCTGCACATTCCGTCTTGCCCCGGCCCCGCCGAGTGCCAGCCGACCAAGGCTTCGGCGACCGTGGTGCTGCCGATGTTCGAGCAGGCCAAGAACTTGTTCGCGGCCGGCGCGCCGGCGGCGCGGAAGATTGGTGTGGATCTGACGCAGATCAACAACGCGGTGAACACCTACATCGAGATCGAAAACGTTGTGATCAAGCGCGGGCGGTAGTAGCGGTTCCTTTCGACCATTTAGGTCGGATCGGGCGGGCGTCGCGGGGACTTCCCTGCGGCGCCCGCTTCTGCATTCCCGCTTCTGCATTTTGGTGGTTTGCGCGGGCGGGGGTCGGTGCCGCCTCGCTGCGGGGGCGCTCCGCATCGCTTCGCTCGCTGCGCTCCAGATGCTGCGCATCTGAGCCCCGCTGC
>CAMCNM010000004.1 GCA_945876015.1 Gemmatimonas phototrophica | reverse complement strand
CGCAGCCGCCATCCCCGCGCGAGATCGGCGGCCGTGCGGAGCGGGCGGTGCTGGCCGTCCGCGCGACGTCGAGCGAGCGCGCTGAGCTCGTGCGGTCCCGCGATCGGGGCGAGGTCGGTGCGCGCGACGTCGTCCACGTGGCGCAGCTCGAAAGATCCATCCTGCTCGGCGCGGCACGTCGCCTGGAGGAGCACGACCGCCTCCGAGCGCTTCAGGCGGTCCTCGAGCGCGCGCTCGAGGCGGGCGAGGCAATGGGGCGACGAGCCCGCGGGAACAGCGGTCCGGGAAGGCGTCGCACGCAGCAGGATCGTTTCCGCCAGCGTGACGATCGAGGGGTGGTTTCCGACCGGCTGCGTGTAGACGACGCTACGGAGTCGCTGGAGCTCCTGTGGAACGGTCGTGCCTCCGTGCCATCCGGACGAGACGAGGAACGGCACCACGACGATCGTCGCTTCGCGCGCGCCGCGTACCTCGTCCTCGAGGCGCGGCTCCTGATCGATGAAGGCGGGCGCGACGCGTCCGAAGGTTCGATCGCGGTTCAGCCGAGCGCTCACGGCGAGCACGGCGTCGGCCGAGCCCGGATCGCGCGGGGTGCCGTGACCCAGAACGATCAGCAGCGCGCTCGATGGATCCGTCTCCCGCGGCAGGCCGTCGCGCGCCAGCTCGGCCACGATCGTCGCCATGCCTTCGGCCGCGCCCAACGGACTCAATAGATGGACGGCCCGATCTCCCACGCGATTCTCTCCCGGGCGGAGCCCCAGCTCGCGGGGGACCACGGTGCGCGTGAAGTAGCCCTCGGCGAGAAAGACGGGGAGCACGAGGACGACCTCGCTCCGCATCAGCTCGAGTGCCTGGTGCAGGAACGGCTCCTCCTTCCAGAAGGCGGCCCGCACCTCGGGAAACCCCCGGTCGCTGAGCGCCCCGGCCAGGGCCAGCACCGGCCCGGCGGACTCTCCGGACCGCGCCGAGCCGTGGGCGACGAGGAGCACGCCTGGGCGCGGGTCCGAGGCGCCCCGAGGGGGCTCGGCTGGGCTGTGGCTCCCTGAGGGGGTGGGCATGTGGTATCGTTCCCGGGAGGGGTCCTGGGCCATCCATTGACCGGGCTACCGGATCGGGTTATCGGTAGGGTCCGTCGGTCAACTAGAGCCCAAACGGCCGCTGCGCGTCGAACCTCGAATGAATTTGGCGACAATGCCAGCCCCGGTCCGAAAGCCCTGTCCTTGTCCCGGGCTTCCGTCGTCATCGGGGGAGGAATTTCCAGCGGGTCGCTGACCGGTCGGGCGTTCCAGGGGCCGAGCGCCCTGACCCCCTCGGGTCAGGGTTTTTTTTCGTGGGCACTTCCTGTTCAAGGATGAGATGGGCACGGCTTATCTGGTGGGAGCGGGTCCCGGGGATCCGAAGCTGATCACGCTGCGCGGCGCCGAGCTGCTGCGCCGCGCCGACGTCGTGCTGCACGACGCCCTGGTGAGCTATTCCATCCTCGAGCTCGCGAACCCCTCCGCCGAGATCATCGACGTGGGTCGTCGCGCGGGCGAGTCCAGATGGCTCACCCAGGAGCGTATCAACCGGCTCCTGGTCGACCTGGCCCGGCGTCATTCCGTCGTCGTGCGCCTCAAGGGCGGAGACCCGCTGGTCTTCGGGCGGGGTGGGGAGGAGGCGCTCGCCCTGGTCCACGCGGGCGTGCCGTTCGAGATCGTCCCCGGAGTGACCGCGGGACTGGGCGCGCTCGCGCACGCGGGGATCCCGTTGACCCATCGTGGGCTCTCCACGAGCGCGGTGTTCGTGACCGCGCACGACGCGGACGATCCGGAGACCGACGAGGAGTGGCGCCATCTCGCGAGCCTGGATGGAACGCTCGTCATCTACATGGGGGGCGCCCGCATGCGCGCGGTGACCGAGCGCCTGATCCGCCTCGGTCGGAGCGCGGACACGCCGGCGGCGGTCGTCGAATCGGGAACGCTTCCCGAGCAGCGCGTGGTCCAGGCGAGGCTCGACGAGCTCGCGGATCGGGTCGGCACGCTCCATGGCCCTGCACTCATCGTCGTCGGCGAGGTGACCCGCCTGCGCGAGCAGCTCGAGTGGCTGCGGCCCGGACCGCTCACGGGGCGTTCGGTGATGGTCGCGCGCGCCCGTTCGCAACGCTCACGCATCGCACGTGCGCTGCGCGAGCTCGGCGCGTCGGTGATCGAGTTTCCCGCTATTCGATCGATGCCGACTCCGGAAGCCGCCGCGATACCCGACGCGTTGGAGCGCCTTCCGGGCGGCGGGGCGATCGTATTCACGGGCGCCGCCGCGGTGCGCGGCTTCATGCGCTCTCTGGCGGCCAGTGGAAACGACGGCCGGGCGTTGGCCGGCTTCCACCTCGTCGGCATCGGCCGGGAAACGATCGAGGCGCTGCGGCGTGCGCACCTCACCTGCGATCTGCCGCTCCGGAGCTACCTCCCCATCCACGTCGCGGCCGCGCTGCGCCGCAGCGTCGGACCCCTCGAGGCGCATCCGGTCCTGCTCGTGCGCGACGGGCAGGGTCCTTCCGCGCTGGGCGAAGGTCTCGAGGCGGCGGGTGCCCGCGTGACCCAGATCGAGGTTGCCCATCGCGCGGTGGACGGACGCGGACGTCAGAGCATCGAGCGCACGATGGCCGCGGGCCGGCTCGACGCGATCGTGATCCCCTCGTCGTCCGCCGCGGAAGCGCTCATCGCGAGTGGGCTGGTCGTCGCTCCGGCCGTGCGCGTGATCGCGATCGGCCCGAGCACGGCCGCCACCGCGGAGCGGCTCGGACTGCCCGCCGCGCTGGTGCCCGCCGGGTCCGGGGTGGACGCGATGGTCGCGGAGCTGGTCGGCGGGCTCGGTCCCTCGTCGGCCGGCCGGGCCGATTCTCCCCTCGCTTCCGCTTCCTCGGACTGAGCGACATGTCCACCCAGGCGAGCGGAACGACCGCCGAGCGTGGCCTGCGCGTGCTGCAGGGGTTCGCGCCCGTGCCAGAGGACTTCCGCCTCCAGCACGGCGGGCGGGTTGAGGACGGGCGGATCGCGTATCGGCTCACCGGAATCCCCGGCAACTCCGTGGTTGCGGTCCTCGGCGGGATCTCGGCCGACCGCGTGGTCTCCGCCCAGGAGCAGGACCGTGGCGCGGGCTGGTGGGAGTGGATGGCCGGCGAGGGTCGCCCGCTCGATCTGCGCTACCATCAGGTTCTCTCGATCGATTACCTGTGTGGGCGTGGCGAGTCCGCCGGGCGCGTGGTGGATGGCCCTCACGCGGGCGCGCTCGGCCCGGTCGCCGTGCCGCTCGTCACGCCGACCGATCAGGCCAACACGATCGCGCTGGTGATGGCGGCGCTGGAGCTCGAGCCGCTCTGCGGCATGATCGGCGCTTCGTACGGCGGCACCGTTGCGCTCTCGTTCGCGGCCGCCCATCCGGACCGGGTGCTGCGCACGCTCGTGATCGGCGCGGCGGACCGGAGCCATCCGCTCGCCACCGCGGTTCGTGTGGTGCAGCGGCGGATCGTGCAGCGCGCGGTCGCGGCCGGAGACGAAGGCGGCGGCGTCGCCTTCGCTCGCGCCCTCGCGATGACCACCTATCGCTCGGACATCGAGTTCGAGCAGCGCTTCTCGGGTCCCACTTCGATCAACGCCTCCGGGGTGCACTTTCCGGTCGAGGACTACATCGACCACAACGGTCAGGCGTTCGCGCGCCGGTTCACGGCCGCACAGTTTCTCTGCCTGAGCCAATCCTCCGATCTGCACCGGGTGGACGCGGAGCACATCCGCACCCCGGTCACGTTGGTGTCCACCGATCCCGACTTCCTGGCTCCACGCTGGCAGCTCGAGGAGCTGGCCGGTCGGATGGGAAGCCTGCACAGGCTCATTCGCGTCAGCTCCCTGCACGGCCACGACGCGTTCCTCACCGACGAGGGGTTGTTCTCTTCGATCATCCGGGATTTCATCGCCGGCTGCGAGGTAGGAAGCCGGGGAGGCTCGTAGATCGACGGGAGGGCGGGCAACGCGCCCCTCTCCCGGTCGTATGGAGGGCAGGCGCCCCCAACGCGAGGTGGGTCACATGAGAACTTCCAGGATGAACCTCTCCGCCGTGTGCTGCGTGCTTCTCGCCGCCTGTGCGTCGAGCGGTGGTGCGGCTGGTCCCCGGCGCGGCGGCAACACCATCACGGCCGAGGAGCTGAAGGAGCCGGCTCTCGCGGGATTGAACACCTACGACGCGATCCAGCGACTCCGCCCGAATTGGCTGCGCGAGCGCGGGTCGTCGAGTATCCGCCAAAGCGGCGACAACTTCCCGAAGGCGATCATCAACGATGTGCCATATCCCCTCGAATACCTGAAGTCGGTGAGCGTTCCCGAGGTCACGGAGATGCAGTTCATCTCGGCCTCGGATGCCACGACCAAGTACGGAACGGGGTTTCCAAACGGTGCGGTGCTGGTGTTGACCGCGCAGCGTCCCGACTGAGAGCCGCCGGCAAGACCTTGAGGATCCATGTCCGGGCGCTGACGGTTGCGCTGGTGCTCGCGCTGCCGGCCGCGGCCCGGGCGCAGAATCCTCCCTCCCTGTTCCTCGAGGACATCACGTTCGATGAGGTCCGGAGCCTGATCCAGGGCGGGCATCGCAGCGTCATCCTTCCGACGGGCGGGACCGAGGACAACGGCCCGCACATGACGCTCGGCAAGCACAACTACATCGTGGCGAACGCCGCCGAGCGGATCGCGCGCACCCTGGGCAACACGTTGGTCGCGCCGGTGATCGCGTACGTGCCGGAGGGCGCCTGGGCTCCTCCCACCGATCACATGCGGTACCCCGGCACGATGTCACTCCCAGACGCCGAGGGCTACCGCGACCTGCTCGCGGGCGGCTTCGAGAACGTCATCCTGATCGGCGACTCGGGCGGGAGCCAACGCGGCCTCCAGGTGGTCGCGGACGAGCTCAACACGGCGTGGCTCGGAAGCGGTGCCCGCGCGCTGTTCGTGTCGGACTACTACGCCAAGGCGATGGAGGATCAGAATCGCTACGTGAGCGAGACGCTCGGCTTGCCGGAGAGCGAGATCGGCACGCACGCCAACATCGTGGACACCTCCCAGCTGATGTTCGTGAAGGCGGAGATGGTGCACGAGGATCGCTTCGGGCTCGCCAGTGCCGCGACCGGGGTGAGCGGGGATCCGAGCCGCGCCAATCGACAGCTCGGCGGGAGGTTGCTCGCGATCAAGGTGGACGCCGCCGTGGCCCAGATCCGGGCAGGCTTGTCGCTCCCCGAGTCGGAGCCGTCCCGAGCCGGCTCGATGCCCGAGCCGGTCTTTCCGTCGCCCTCTGGTCTCGCGCTCGAGGAGATGACCTGGATGGAGGTCCGCGACGCCGTCGCGCGGGGGAGCACTGTGGCGATCGTGCCGACGGGTGGAACCGAGAAGAACGGGTTCCACATGGCCCTCGGGAAGCACAACTTCCTGATCAGGGAGGGCGCGGAGGAGATGGCGCGCGTCCTCGGGAACGCCCTCGTCGCTCCGGTCATACAATATGTCCCCGAGGCCGAGGCCACTCCGGAAACCCCCGGTGTGCTGTCGTGCCGGGACGGTTGCTTCGAGCGCATCGTGGCGGCGGCGGCCAGGAGCCTCCGGGCGGGGGGCTTCAAGGACATCCTTCTGATCGGCGACAACGGGGGGAATCAGGCGGGGCTGCGTGCGGTCGCGGAGCGTCTGAGCCGGGAGTGGGCGGGCTCGGGGGCGGAGGTCTTCGCGATCACCGACTACTACGACAGAGGGCACGCTGACCTCGACGCGTACCTGCTGAGCCGGTACGGATGGGACGCACGGACGGTCGGAAGCCACGCGGGTATCGCGGACACGTCGCAGCTGTTGTATGTAAGACCTCAGGACGTACGCCTAGATCAGCTCGCGCGCAGCGAAGCGGACCGGGCCGGGTCGGGCGCCAGCGGCGAACCGACCAGGGCGACCGCGGAGCTCGGGCTCGTCGCGCTCCAGTTCAAGATCGACGCCGGGGTCGCCCAGTACGGTGCCCTGAAGGCTCGAACCCAAGAAACTCAACCGGATGGACGATAGCAGATGACGGGGACGTCTCTTTCCTCGAAGCCCGATCGGGGCGGCCAGGCCGCGCCGATCGTCGTTCTCAAGTTCGGCGGAACCTCGGTCGCGGACCCCAAGGCGATGCGGCGCGTGGCGGAGATCGTGCGCGCCGCGGCCGTGGGCGGGAACCGCCCCGTGGTGGTGACCTCGGCGATGAGCAAGGTGACCGACGGACTCCTCGACGTCGTGCGCCGCGCGGTGGCCGGCCACGTGAACGGCGCCCAGGACGTGATGGACGGGCTGATCGAGCGCCACCGCGCGGCAGCCGCCGAGTTGCTCGCGGAGCCCGCGCGGCGGGAGTTCGACGCCGTTCTGGGGGAAGCCTCGGGGAACGTCACCGACCTGCTACGCGTGGTGAGCCGGCATCCCGGCACCCGTCTCTCGCTCCAGGACGAGATCGTCGCGCAGGGCGAGCACCTCGCGTCGAACCTGCTCGCACTCAGCTTGCGCGCCGAGGGACTGCCCGCGTTCTGGGTGGACGCCCGCAAGGTGATCATCACCGACGAGCAGCACACGCGCGCGATCCCGCTCCCGGACGAGATCGCGGCCGCGTTCGCGCAGCACGTGGCGCCCGAGGTCGCGCAGGGCCAGATCGCCGTGCTCGGCGGATTCATCGGCTCGACGCTGCACGGTGCCACCACCACGCTCGGCCGCGGCGGGTCGGACTACAGCGGCGCGCTGGTCGGCGCCGCGCTCGGGGCCGCCGAGATCCAGATCTGGACCGACGTGAGCGGCTTCCTCACCGCCGATCCGCGCGTCGTTTCGGAGGCCCGCACCATCGCGCGCCTCTCGTACGACGAGGCTGCGGAGCTCGCGTACTTCGGCGCCAAGGTGCTGCATCCGCGCACCATCCTGCCCGCGGTCGCGATGGGAATTCCGGTGCGCATCTGCAATTCGCGCGAGCCGGACGCGGCGGGGACGACGATCGACGATCGCCGGGAGGTGTCCGCCCAGGGGATCAAAGCGATCGCGCACAAGCGCGGGGTCACGATCGTCCAGGTCAAGGCGGCGCGCATGCTGGGCGCCTATGGATTCCTGCACGCGCTATTCGAAGTCTTCGACCGCCACCGCACGTCGGTGGACATCGTGGCCACCTCAGAGGTGAGCGTCTCCCTCACGGTGGACGACCCGACCGCGCTGCCCGCGATCACCTCCGATCTCGGCGCGCTGGGTGAGGTTCAGGTGGAGGCGGGCTACGCGATCGTCTGCGCGGTCGGCGAAGGGCTGCGCAACACCGCGGGAATCGCGGGCCGCATCTTCGGCGCGCTGTCCGGGACGAACATCGCGCTCATCTCGCAGGGCGCCTCGAGCACGAACCTCACGTTCGTCGTGTCGGAGAAGGACGTGGAGGACGTCGTGAAGCGCCTGCACGAGCGCTTCTTCGAGAGCCCCGCGCCAACCACCGCGCCGCTTGCCGAAGCCGGGGCCCGTTCGAAGGCGTAGTCAGCCGGACCCAGCTAGCCGCAGCGTTCGAGCAGCCGTTTCACGCGCGCGTGGTGGGGCATCAACCGCCCCGCCGCGCGCGCGTCTGCGCAGCGCCCCCGTTGTGCCAGCGCCAGGCGGAGCCTGTGCTCGCCGGGAGCCCAGCGCGCCGCGCCGGCCAACACCGCCGTCCCCGAGCCCTCCGCGGTCAGCACGACCGCCGTCGTGTGTGCGCCCGTGTAGAGCACCAGCGTGAGCGCCACGGCCAGGCCTGCGGCCCTCGCGCCGATGCCCGGTGGCTGGACCAGGCCATGTTCCTCCACCGCGGGGCTCAACAGCCCGACGGCCGCGAAGACCAGAAGCGAGGGCGCGGCCAGCAGCAGCACGGCGTCGAACGTGCCGCAGACGAGCGCCGCCGCGAGCAGCCCCGCTACCGCGCCTGCCGCGGGTGGATCATTCCGCTCGTCGGGACCTCGCAACGCATCGGCGACGGCCGACGCACCCGCGAGCAGCAGAAGGAGCGCCCCGAGTGCACCCCGCTCGACCAGGAACGCGACCCAGTCGCTGCTCGGCCACGGATTGGTGGGGATCATGTCCCCACCGGCATAGGCGGGATCGCCGGGTTTGGTCACGCGCGGATAGTGCACGAACCAGTTGCCGGGACCGACGCCGAACAGCGGGTCCCCCGGGACGAGCGCCAGCGACGTGCGGTACTGGACCAGCCGTCCGGCACCCGATCCTTCCTGATACTCGGCGAGATTCTCGAGCGTGGCCGCGTAGGGCGTATCGGTCACCCAGTCCAGCTGGTTGGGCACGAGGACCGCGAGCGCGATCGCTCCCGCCATGACCGCCGCCCCCGTCCAGATCCGCCGCGCGGGAAGGGTCGCGACCGGGCTGCCGCGGTCCCACCGACGCGCCGACCACGCGCCGATCAATGCGCACGCCACGCCGGCCACGCCTCCCAACCATGCCGCCCGCGAGCGCGTGAGCACGACCGCATCGGTCACGATCGCGATGCCGATCAGCGCAAGGGTCCACGATCGCCTCCGCCGCGCGTGCAGCGCGGCCATCAGGAGCGCAGGCGCGGCGATCGCCGAGAGGTGGCCGAGGAAGTTGCGGTTGCCGAAGGTGCCACCGGGCGGGCGGCTGTCGGAGAGCCAGGCGCCCTCGAGGCCGTAGGCCTGAGCCACGCCCAGGCTCGCGCCGACCACCGCCGCGCCCAGGATTCCCGCGAGGACGGTCGTGCGCAGCCGCGCCGGGAGCGCGCGCGCGGCGAGGAACACGACGACAGCCGAGAACGAGATGCCCCAGCCCTCCAGCGCGAGCCATCGGTTGGTGGCGAGCAGGACCGCCAGAGCGCTCCAGCCGACGAAGGCTGCGAGCAGCAGCCCGGTCCGACCCCAGGCGCTCCGGCGGAGCGGCACCAGCCCGAGCCCCATCAGGCCCAGCGCCACGACGTGCAGCGCCAGCGCTTTGGGCACCAGGTAGCGCTCGAGATCGAAGAGCCGCGAGGGAGCCCACGCGAGCACGACCGCGAACGCGCCCGCCACGATGAGGGCCGCCCCCGCTCGCTCGCGTCCCGTGATCGCGGCGCCCGAGGGTGCCGGTTCGATCAACGTGTGGCGGGGCAGCTCCAAGGGCGTCCGTGCCTTCGTCAGGGGCGAGAAGAAGAGGGGTCCCCGACAGGGGACCCCTCCTCACACGATCTGTGCCCCCGGCGCGCCCCGGTCAGTTCTCGCGCGGCTTCGCCGTGCGGCCCTCGGACGAGGACGATCCCGAGGATCCGGACGAGCCGGAAGCGCTCGGTGCGCTCGAAGGGCCCGATGAACTCGAAGGGGGCGGGCTGCTCTTGCTAGAGTCGTCCGCCGAGGAGCCGGAAGGTGGATTGCCCCGGGTGTATCCCTGGCCCTTCACGACCTTCGCGTTCCGCTCCCGCTCCTCGTCCCGCGGCTCGACGATGATCACGTTGCCCGGACCGTAGTAGTCCCAGCCGTAGTAGTCCCCGTAGTAGCCGTCATATCCGTATCGGTTGTAACCGTATCGCCCATAGCCCGGATACGCATAGACGGGGATCGGATAGCCGCGGCTCGCGCGCGCTCCGGTCGTGGCGAGGCGATCGACGTCCCCGTCGCGGCTGACCGAGAACCGGTTCGGGTACGACACGGCGACCATCACGTCGATCACGCTCGCGGGCACGCCCGCGTCGGCCATGCGAATCAGGCGGCTGCCGTTCAGGTCGAACGGATCACCCATCTCGGCGATCCACGCACGGACTGCCTCCGGGTCCACGGCCTCCGTAGCCTCGATGACGTCGTCCACGTCAACCGCGGACGCGGCGACGCTGCGCGCGCGGCGCGCCACGTTGCCCTGGTCGGTGAGCAGGTCGGCGAATCCGGCATCGCGCGTGCGCTCGACTGCGGCGCGCCGGTAGCGTCGAACCCAGCTCAGGCTCTCCCCTTCGTCGGACTGCGCCTGCACGTCCACCCACTCCGTGGGCGAGACCATCGCGATCAGACCGCTCGAGCCGCGCGCGACGTCCCCGTCGCAGGACTGGGTGGTGTGCGTGTAGACCCGCCGCCCGTCTTGCGAGAACTGGGCGCTGCTCGTGCCCCTGCAATCCTGCGCGACGATCGCGTGCTCCTGGCCGTCGGCCAGCAGGGGCTGGGTCGTCCGGGCAGCGCCGCCTGACAGCTCGGTCACCTCCACGCCCTGAGCGATTGGACGGACGCAGAGCAGCTCATCGCTCGGCTCCCTGGTTTCCGCGACCACGGGCTCCCAGCACCCGACCCAGGGAAGCCAGCGCGCGTCCTGCTCCTGTGCGTCCAGGCCGCGGACTCCGACGAGCGCGAGAGAGAGGGCGAGCGCGATCAGCGGGCGCTGCACGAAGTTGATCGTCGTCATGTTCATTCCTGTCAGAAACGTGCGGAGATGCCGGCGGTGATCTGGAAGCCGGACAGGTCGATGCGATCGAAGCCCACGAAGTCCTTGCTCATGTCGGCCTTCCCCCAGACATAGCGCGCTTCGCCGGTCGCGAGAAAATGCGCTCCGAGCGAGACGTCCATTCCCCCCGAGAGGTGCGCGGTGGGCGAGGAGCCCACCGAGCGGAAATCCTTCCGGAAGATCTCGAGTGTCTCGAAGTCCACGAACTCTCCGCTCTGCTCGAACCTCGAGTACATCCCCCCGGCGCCGGCACCGAGCCACGGGCTACACGAGTAGGGGACCCAGGCCAAGCGGCTCACCGCTCGGCCGCGGTTCTTCAGATACACCTTCACCCCCGCCGTGACCGGAACGCGGAGGAAACGCGTCGTCTGTCCGATCGGGAGGTCGTCCGTCCCGACGAAGCCGCGCGACTCGGAGTCGATGGACGACTCGCTCACTCCGACGCCGACCATAACGTCGAATCGCAGCGCGGTCGCGACGGCCACCTCGAACTGGACGACCGGGCTGGCGAAGTCGCCGGGCTCGATGGCCTTCGGGGGGTCCTGGGGATCGCGAACGGGGTGGATCAGCTGCTCGGAGGTGAAGTCGAAGATCTCGCTCTGCGCCCGGGCGACCGCCCAGCCACCGCGGATTCCGACCGTAACGGTGGGCTTCCGGAACAGAAAGTCGGCCGGCTGGGCCGACGCGGGAGTGATCAGCACCGCGAGGAGACCCAAGGTCCAGACAGGAACCCGTCCACGGACTAGGAACCGTACTCCCATACCCCCTCCGCTGTCGGCTGTAGTCGGAGTCGGCCCACTGAGGCCTTCCGCACGTCGCTCCAGGGGCAACCGGTATGCCATCACAAACCTGTTGAAGTATATGGGTTTCTGGTGGCCGAGGGGCCGATTCGCGAGTCCTGTCGGTGACACCGGATGTCCCAGGCGAACGACGCGGTCCACCGGACGGCGCTGCGCTCGACCGCCTCGCGACTGCGCGAAGGACGCGCCCCCGGGCCCCGCCCAGGCGGGCAGGCGAAAGCAGGAAAATGAAAGAAGGTTTTGCTGGCGCTTAAGTTATTGCAGCACAATGCTTTACATGCGTCGTATCTACGGCACGGACCCTGCTGTGTGGGAGGTACGACAATCGACGAAAAACGCACCGGGCGACCGTCGCCCGACCAAAGCTGAAGGATATCGAACATGTTGGCGAAAGCGCTCTTTCTATCGATGGCACTCGTGGCCCCCGCTGCGGCCTCACCGCCGCCGAACTCCTTCCGGCTCGTCCTCAACCTCCCCAGCTACCGGCTCGAGCTGTGGGACGGTGACGAGCAGATCAAGACCTACCAGGTCACGATCGGAATGCCGGGCCACGCCACGCCCACGGGCGGGTTCGCGGTGACACGCATCGAGTGGAATCCCTGGTGGACGCCGCCGGACAGCAAATGGGCCGCGGGCAAGGCCAGGACGCCTCCGGGCGCGACCAATCCGATGGGGCGGGCGAAGCTCCAATTCGACGAGCTGCTCTACGTGCACGGAAGCTCGAACGCGAAGCAGATCGGTGGGCCGCACTCGCACGGGTGTGTGCGCCTCAAGAACGCGGACGTGCTCGATCTGGCGCGCACGATCGCGCTCCGCTCGGGAATGCTCTCCGAGAGCGACATCGCCGCGCTCGAGCGCAACTCGAAGCGCACGCGCTCGATCGAGCTCCCGGCCCCGGTGTCGCTGTTCGTCCGCTACGCGCTCACCGAAGAGATCGACGGCGAGCTCATCACGCTCGACGACCCGTACGGGTGGGGCAACATGGACGGCAAGCATGTCGTGCACACCGTCCCCGTCCAGGCGGTGCCGGCCACCGAGTTCCGGACGACTACGGCTGACCCGGGTGGGCCCACGATCGAGCCCGCATCGACTACAGATGCCGCGGCAACGCCGTGACGCGGCGGCTCCTGATTTGCATCCGACGGTGGTCAACTCGCCGCACGGAGACGGACGAATGAACCCGAGATATCAGGGGCCCGCGGTGTTGCCTCCCGCGTCCGAGTGCCGGAAGCAGATCGAGACGCACCTGGAGACGCTACCTGGCTGGGACCAGAAGCCCCAGCAGGCGCTTCTAGTCAGGAAGAAGGAGCCGGAAAAGGCGGGGCAACAGGGCCGCCACCCCTGAGGCACCGAGCTTGCGTCGATGTGGACCTGATACCGCAGTCGCGCGCCACGCGCGCCACGCGCGGCTGGTTTCCACCAAGTCCGAGTGATGCGATGGAACGGACCGATCCAATCGGCTCCCTGATCGATCGCCTCTGTCGCACCCGAGAGGAGCTCGCCGATCAGCTGGGGGTTTCGCCTGCCGCGCTCTACTCGTGGAGCGTGGGCCGCCGCACCCCGCGACCCGGCAACCGCAGCGAGCTGGTCCGCATCGCCCGCATGTACGCGCGCGAGCTGGCCGCGCTTGGCCGCGGATCTGGATCGAGGAGGCGCAGCGCGCGACCTGCCGGATCGCCCCCTCGAGCCCGAAGCGACGATCACGGCGGGCTGAGCCGGTCACCCCCGTGAACGCCAGCGAGGCCGCGGCGCTGGGCGGCTCTGGGCGGGCGTGGCGACTCCTCCGTACCTTCGCGGCATGATGCGCTCCGCCCGCCTCCTGTTTCCCGACCTGCGAGCCGGCCCCGCTGGGGGCTTTCAGCAGCAGGAGGACCGCATCCGGTCGTGCCTGCGCCTCGGCGTGGGCGGCTTCATCCTCTTCGGCGGAAGTGCGCGCGCGGTCACCGAGCTGACCCGCCGGCTCCGCTCCGAGAGCGCGCATCCGATCCTGATCGGCGCGGATCTCGAGAGGGGAGCCGGCCAGCAGTTCGCGGGTCTCGCCAGCTTTCCGCCGCTCGCCGCTCTCGGCGCATTGAACGACCTCGAAGTCCTGCACGAGGCCGGACGGCTCACCGCGGCGGAGGCGCGCTCCGTGGGCGTGGACTGGGTGTACGCTCCGGTCGCCGATCTCGCCGTCGAGCCGAACAACCCGATCGTTGGAACGCGCTCGTTCGGCCCCGATCCCGAGACGGTCGCGCGCCAGGTGGCCGCATGGGTTCTCGGCTGTCACGCGGGCGGGGCGCTCGCCTGCGCGAAGCATTTTCCGGGGCACGGGCGAACGACCACCGACTCCCACATCGGGCTTCCCGTCGTCCACGCCGAGAGTCTGGCCGACGATCTGATCCCGTTCGCCGCGGCCATCGAAGCCGGTGTTTCCACGGTGATGACGGCCCATGTCGCGTTTCCGGCGCTCGACCCGTCGGGCGCTCCCGCCACGCTTTCGCGGCCGATCCTCACCCATCTGCTGCGGGGACGGATGGGTTACGAGGGCCTCGTAGTTTCGGACGCCATGAACATGGCCGGCGTGGCCGGAGCCGGAGGTGAGCAGCTGGCGGGTGTCCGGGCCGTAGCGGCGGGTGTGGACGCGTTGCTTCATCCCGCCGATCCGGCGGGCCTCGCCGTGGTGCTCGGCGCGGCGGATCCCGACACGCTTTCACGCGCTCGCCTGGAGAACGCGCTCGAGCGCGTCGCACGGGCGGCGGAGAAGGCGGCCGCGCTCGTGCCGGGTGACACGACAGGAGCGCGGGCATGGGCGGACGCCACCGCCGAGCGCGTCGTGACCACGCTGCGCGGCCGTCCTCCCGCGCTCACCGGGGTGCGCGTCCTTGTCCGCACGGTGGACGACGACGTCGGCGGTCCGTTCCCCGCGCCCTCCCGCGATCCGTTCACGGCCGCGCTCCGCCGCGCGGGCGTCACGGTGAGCGAGGCCGCCGCACGCGAGGATGGCGAGCTCACCGTGCTCGCGGTCTACTGCGAGCCGCGGGGTTGGAAGGGCCGCGCCGGCCTCTCCGCGGATTCGGTCCGCGGGGTGCACGACGCGCTCGAGGAGGATCCGGCGGCGCTGGTCGTCCTCTTCGCCCATCCTCGGTTGGCGGCCGCGGTCCCGGGCGGATCCCATCTGGTGGCGGCGTGGGGTGGCGAAGCCGTCATGCAGGCAGCCGCCGCGGTGCGGTTGGCCGTGGGCTGTGGGAACTCCTCGCCGGACAGTATCGTCTAACTCAGTACAGCTCGGCTTGGCTTCCCCGGGGCGGTGATCCGGGGCCGCTCCGTCCCGCGTGACTCGCTTCCAAGCCAACCCACGTGACGCTCCGCCGATTCTTCGCGTCGTTGCGCAACGTCCTGCTCTCCCTGGTGGGAGTGGGGCTCATCCTGGGCGCGATCACGTACGATCGCTTCCGGCCGGTGGCGATGACGGTGGGTCCGGGCACGACGATCTATTTCCGCCCACCGACGCTCGACACGCGCCTGCACGAGGCCATCCATCGCCGGCAGATGCGCGACAAGACCGCGCTCGGACGATTCGTCAGCGCGCTGCGCTATACGACGGACTATCGCTACCGGCTCGACGAAGAGGCGGAGGCCAAGGCCGGCGAGCTCTGCCTCCAGATCCACCGCTTCTCCTCCGAGCTTCCCGCGTACACGACCGCGCGCAGCCAATCGCAGGCCGAGGCCTATCGCGCGTGGGCCTGGGAGAGGATGGGGGTGCGCGTTCCCGATCGCGTGGGCGCCATGCTCAAGGGCGGGGAGCGCTGCTCCGATCTCCTGCGCGGCGTCGTGCTCGACCTCCCGCCCGGATCCCCGCTGTCCGGTCAGGAGGCGGTGCGCCTCGCGACCTTCCAGTTCCTCCAGGCGTTCGGGAGCACGGGCACCGATCAGCAGCGCTGGAAGGCGCGGCTCGAGCTCGCGGGCTGGGCCGATCCGGTCCGCTGGCAGCTTCCTCCCGACGTGCCCGACTTCGACGTCCTGACGCTGGCTCGCCGCGAAGCGACGCCCGCCGATTCGACGCTCAGCGCGACCGACGCGGGCCAGGCGCTGCATCGCCTGACCTACGCGACCGCGCGCCGCATGTACGCGCAGCTCTCGCCCGCGCTCCCGGGATATCGCGGGTCACGTCTGCTGGACCCGGTCGAGGCGGCCGAGGTGACCGGCATCCATGTGGAGGATTGGCCGAGCTTGCTCGTCGCCAAGGCGATCGAGGGCCAGCTCGACGATCGGGTGCTGACGTATCTCGTCCGCCTCGACGCGCATCCGGCGAACGCGGATCTGGAGACCTTCGCGCTCGCCGCCGATGCGGACATCGTGGGCACGCGCTATCGCCTCCCGCTCCAGGCAGGTTGGGGCCGCATCGTGCTGAGCGATCTCGAGCCCGTGCGGGAAGCGTTCCGCGCCCAGTACGGGCGCGCGGCGCTGGCGCTCGCGGAAGGCGACCTGCCGCGCGGCGAGCGCATCCTGCGCACCACCCTCGGTGGCGCGATCCAGCTGGTCCGGAACGCGCCCTTCGAGGTGGACGTGCTCGAAGGCATGCGGCTCGTGGTGGAGACGCTCGATGGACTCGAGCGCGTTCTGATCGCCGAGGGCCGCGGCGAGGAGGTCACGTGGCGTGGCGCGCGGGAAACGCGCGGCGGATGGGCCCGCAGGGGATCGCGCGCCGCGCTCTTCTCCGCGGACCCCGCACTGATGTTCCGTGCCATGCCCGCGCTGGCGCAGGATCGCGAGGTTCCGATCGCCTTCCGGCGCTTCGCCTATCGGCAGGTGGCGCTGTGGGACGTCTGTCTCGGCCGCCGGACGGATCTGGTCTCGCGCGCGCGGCACGAGCAATGGACCCGATCGGTCGAGGTGGGGATCGCCGCACGCGTCGGGGACGCGCAGATGCTCGCCGCGATCCGCACGACCGTGCGCCGGTTGCTCGAGGCCTCGGCCGTGCCGCCCGATCAGATCTGCGCTCCCAGCCGGGTCGTGCTGCCCGAAACGCGCATGGCGATCATGAGCGCTCCGCCGCGCCTCGGCTCCCGCGCCTCCGAGGACGCATACTGATCTCTGTGGACCTGAGCGCGCGATCGGGGTAGGCTTGGGTGAGCGTGCGAGTGAGGATCGCCGCCGGGTGGAGGCTTCGGCCGCCGCGCCGGCGGAGGAAAGTCCGAGCTCCGCAGGGCAGGGTGCCGGGTAACTCCCGGGCGCCGGTTGGCGCGTAAGCGCCGGACGGCGACGGAAAGTGCAACAGAGAGCAAACCGCCGATGGCCTCGAGAGAGGCACAGGCAAGGGTGAAACGGTGCGGTAAGAGCGCACCGGACGTCCGGTAACGGGCGTCGCATGGCAAACCCCACCCGGAGCAAGGCCAAACAGGGACGAGGGGCTGCCCGCCCCGTCCGAGTCCCGGGTAGGCTGCTCGAGGCCGTCGGCAACGACGGTCCCAGAGAAATGATCCTCCCCCGCTTCGGCGGGGACAGAACTCGGCTTATTCCGCGCGCTCACGTGGCGCCCGTGGCGGCAATCCCGCCCGGGCGCCGCACCTTTTCTGCCTTGACCCACCCTGACGGGAGGGCGAACCTTGGTCCCCTGCGCGCTCGTAGCTCAGCTGGATAGAGCGTCGCCCTCCGGAGGCGAAGGCCACAGGTTCGAATCCTGTCGAGCGCATGTGAAGCCCCGTCGCGGTTGTTGGCCGAGGCGGGGCTTCGGAAACCCCTCCCGTTCCAAACCTCACTTCGGGGAGCACCTACCATGGCAGTGAAGCGTCTCGCGATGGGCGTCATCGTCGCCGCAGGGCTGGCTGGCCTCCCCGGATGTGTCGGAGAGAACCAGGCATCCGCGCCCGCGGCGGCGGCGATCAAGAAGGGCGGCGACGAGCGGAACGGCGGCTATCTCGCACCCGCGAACTGGTGGAAGCCGGCGCCCGAGCACACCGGGCAGTGCGCGACGCAGGTCGTATGCAACGACGGCTGGAGTTGGGGCGAGGTGTCCGGTCTCGTAGCGGACAGCCCGAACCGCATCATCGTCGCCGTGTGGGGCGACCGCGGATACGGCAGCGAGGACGGCGGCCGTCCGAACAGCACCAACTACATGGTCGAGGTGGACGGCGAGGGCAACCTGATCAAGCGGTGGGCCCAGTACGACACCATGATGAACACGCCGCACCAGGTCTACATCAATCCGTACGACCCGGAGCGCCACATCTGGCTCGTCGAGCGCGGCGGCAACAACGGCAGGTACGACATCCACGAGCAGATCTTCGAGTTCACGAACGACGGTGGTCGGATCGTGAACCGTCTGATCGATCCCAAGGTCGTCGGAAGCCAGTCCGAGGATCGCCAGGTCACGAAGCCGGGCCCGTTCGATTACGGCCAGGCGTCGGTGATGACGTTCCTCCCGAATGGCGACATGCTGGTGGGTGACGGCTACTGGAACGGCCGCATCATCCGCTACAACGCGAAGGGTGAGTACATCTCCGAGTTCGGCTCGGTCGGCAACGGCCCCGGTCAGTTCGACCTGATCCACGGCATCGCGGTGGATCGTGAGCACCGGATCTACGTGGCCGACCGTCAGAACAACCGCGTCCAGGTCTTCACCGAGACCGGTGAGTTCATCGAGGAGTGGCCGGACATCACGAATCCGGCGGGCATCTACATGGACGAGAACGAGAACGTCTGGGTGGTCTCCGCCACGCTGAACCGCCTGAGCAAGTACAACAAGAACGGCGAGTACCTGTACTCGTTCGGCGCGTACGGCGGGACGAGGGGCGGCTTCGCGGGCGGCCTGTCGCGTCCACACCAGATCACCGTGGACAGCGACGGCAACCTCTACGTCGCGAGCTGGGACGGCGGTTGGGCCAACAAGTTCACGCCTGCGCCCGGACACGACCCGAACAAGGTCATCGGCAAGGAGCTGGTGCTGCAGAAGTAGCACTGGGTCGCTTCAGCGGCCTTAGCATATCAGCCCCGCGGTGGCCTCGGCCGCCGCGGGGGTTCTTTCGCGTCCCCTCTGCGGGGGCGGCCCAGCCTCGCACTACTGTTGCGCCGAGGCAGCCGACGTCCAATGGTTAGGTATCAAGCCGACGCGTTGGTCGGCCCCCGTACCGTTCTCCCCATCGAAATGCCAGCCGAGCGTCCAGCGCGCACAGCGCGGACCCGTCGCGTCCTCCACGCGGAGCAGCCGTGAGAAGACTAGACATGCCCCTCGTCGCGCTCGCGTGGCCGGTCGTGTTCGCCCAACCCCTCGACGCGCAGACCGACCGTCTCGAGCTGGAGATCGCGCCCTTCGCGGGCGGTGCTTTCTTTCTCGGCGACGGGCCGCGCAGCTACGCGCTCGAGCGCGGCGGCTCCGAGCCGATGGTGGTGGAAGGCGCCCACTATGAGGACGGTTGGACGGCGGGTTTCGGTGCGGGGCTTCGCCTGAGCGACGCGTTCTCGGTGCAGACGCTCTTCGTCTGGGTGCCCACCTGGCTCACCGGTTCCAATCTGGTCGATGGCACCGACGTCTACGCGTACATATATGGAGTGACCGGCATCGTGCGCCTGCCCCTCTCTGGACCGCTCCAGCCCTATTGGGGGGTGGGGATGGGCGCGAAGACCTTCGACTTCTCCGGTTCGATCCACTCGCGCACGCAGTGGACCACCACGTTCGTCGCTGGAATGTCTTTCGACCTGGGCGCGGGGCAGTCGATCCACCTGGAGGGGAGGGACCTGCTCGCGCCCTTCGACTCCGGGCTGACCGGAGTGCCGGGCGGGTGGGAGAACGACCTGATGATCACCGCCGGCATGTCGTGGCGGATCCCGCTCGGACGGCAGAAGCCCCGGCCGACGGTTCAGCGTGGTCGCGGAGGCCTGTTCCCGGGCTGAACGGGCGCGCCCGGCGCGCGCCGCAGATCGGTGAAGCGAAATCCCGCGCCTTCGCGCACGATCAAACCCTCGAGCGGAATCGGAAACTCGTTCCCGCCCGGCCCGGTCGCGAGAACGATGAACCGCACGTCGAGGGTGTCGCCCCGCGGGGCGCGCGGCTGCACCGGGCCCAGCCTCAGACGCACGGTATCGCCCAGCTGTTGGCGCATCTGCTGGAGCGTGCGCACGTGCGCTGGTGTCGCGCCCGGGAATACGCGCGCCAGCACGGCGCGCGGGGGCTGGGTGGACAACGCGGTCACGAAGCCGTCCAGGAAGGTCCGGATCGCCCCGGGCGCGGGGATGGCCGCACGCGGCTGGGTCTCTGCGACCGTCGTGGGGGTCGTCGTCGATGGGGCCGCCGGCGGGGGCGCGGACTGCACGACCACCACCGTTTCGGGCGCGGCGGGCACCGGCGCGGTGGGAGGCGGCGGCGAGGTCGAGGCGTCGGGGCTCGGTGAAGCGGGTGTGCCACCTGCCCGCATGCGTTGCACCACCAGCGTTCCGCCGACCGCGAGCGGCACGAGAATGAGCGCGGCGCGAAGGGCAGGGTGTAGTCCCGTCCGGGTCCTCTTGGAGGGTCGTGTCTCGGAGGCCTTTCGGCTGGCCAACGCCGCGCGTCCGCCGAAGAGCACGTCGTAGACGTCCACTCGCGTCGTGATCCCCTTCAGCTCCACCGCGCCCAGCGGAGCGAAGCGGAACTCCGGACGTTGGCGGAGCTGACGCCAGACGTCCTCCGAGGCCAGCACCTGACCGGGCTGCGCCTCGCCCTGCAAACGCGCCGCCGTGTTGATCCCGTCACCGTAGAGATCGCCGTCGGGCGTGGCGTTGACCTCGCCCAGGTGAACGCCGATCCGGAGCTTCGAGTCGCGCTTGAGGGCGGCCGCGCCCTGCTCGTAGCCTTCCTGGAGCGAGACGGCGGCGCGCACCGCGGACTCCGCGCTGCCGAACTCGGTGAGCACCGCGTCGCCGATGAATTTCACGATGCGCCCTTCGTGCGCCGCCACCGCGTCTCGGGCGAGCCTCTGGAGCATCTCCACCAGCTGGAAGGCGGCCGGCTCGTCGTGCGAGCTGATCGTGGTGTAGCCGACGATGTCGGCGAACCAGATGGCGGCCAGGCGTCGCTTCGGTTGATCCATGCTCACAAGCTGAATCCCGGCGGGGGTTGTCGCCAGCGATTCGCCGGCGGGCCTTCCCGGCACCCTGGCTTCCCCCGGGCGGCCGCGTTAGCGTGCCGTCAGCGTAGGGAGTCGGATGTAGGGGTCAATCGAAACAAGGAAAGGAGGCTCTATGCGTCGCAACCGCACACTCGGCATCTGCGGGGCGCTGATCCTGGCGGCCGTGGTCGGCCTGCCGGCCACCGTCCAAGCGCAGACCCAGCGGTACGAGCTCGTGCCCAGCTGGCCGCAGATACCAGCCGGCATGTTCTTCGGCACGAGGGCGGACCAGACC
>CAMCNM010000003.1 GCA_945876015.1 Gemmatimonas phototrophica | reverse complement strand
CCTCGAGCGGAAGGACCCGGTCGATCGCCTCGATCACGGTCACCTTCGAGCCGTAGGCGTTGAACACGTCGGCGAACTCCATCCCGACGGCACCCGCGCCGATGACCGCCAGCGTCGCCGGAGCCGTCGCCTGCATGAGCGCACCCGTGGAGCTGATGACGCGGTCCTCGTCGATCTTCAGAAACGGCAGATCCTTCGGGCGCGAGCCGGTGGCGAGGATGACGTGCTTCGCCTGCAGCAAGCTCTTCTGGCCCCCCGCGTCGATCTCGACCTTCCCTTTTCCCGCGAGGCGCGCATACCCCTGCACGTGGGTCACCTTGTTCTTCTTGAACAGGCCCGCGATGCCCTTGTTCATCTGGTCGGCGACCTTGCGGCTCCTCTCCTGCGCGGGACCGAGGTCGAAGGTCAGACCGGTAGCCTTGATGCCGTGCTTCCCACCGCCTTTCACCTCGTTCACCAGGAACGCGCTGGAGAGCAGCGCCTTGGTCGGGATGCAGCCGATGTTGAGGCAGACGCCGCCCAGCTTGTCGGCCTCGACGCAGGCGACTTTGAGGCCAAGCTGCGCGGCGCGGATCGCAGCGACGTAGCCGCCGGGCCCGCTGCCGATCACGACGAGATCGAAGCTGCCTTCCACTTCTGAATTGCCAGCCACCGCGAGTCCTCCCGACAGGTCATTGGATGTGAAAAGCTAGGCCGCGCCCGGAGTCGAAGTAAACCCCGTGGCGGCGAGATCGGCTCGGCGGCGAAAGGCTCCGGCGAGGGGCACCACGGCGACGCCCAGCAACGCTCCGGCGATCGCGTCCACGGCGTAATGGAACCCACCGTAGACCGCCCCGAGGGCGAGACCGACCGCGATCACGAGGCTGGCCCAACCCCCGCCGCGCTGGAACTGGATCGCCATCGCGACCTGGGTCACGATCACGGCGACGTGGGAGGACGGGAACGCCGCGCCACGGCTGGATCCGGTCTGGAGGAGGAAGAGCACCATCCGCCGCACCGGGCCGTCCGGGATGCCCGCGGGCACGCCGAGGTAGCGCGGTCCCTGCACCGGAAACATCACGAAGACGAAGAAACAGACGAAGAAGCATGCCTCGAGCGCGAGCACCGTCTCGCCGAAATCGCGGGCGCGCAGCTCGGCGGTGCGATCGCGCCCCGTGATCCCGAGCCAGAGCAGAGCCGGCGCGGCGTAGATCATCGGATAGTAACACCCGTAGCACGCGTGCAGGATTTCGCTGAGGGCGAGCGATGGCGACGCGCCCGCCCACTCGAAGGCCGGCTGACCGCCGAAGAGGAACGCCTCGACGCGCGCGATCGCCGGATCGTGATAGACGACCGGCCCGGGCATTCCCTCCATCAGCGCTGGAAGCTCGGCGTAGAGGGGGGGCAACGGCGAGCAGCGGCGCGAAGTCGAGGACCGCCCGTTCCAGGGATCCAGCCGAGCCTCGCCGGCGGCGGGAGGCCAGCAGGGCAAGGACTGCCGCGGCGCACAGATGGACCAGGAGCAGGGCGACTCGGGGTCCGGTGCCGCCGAACAGGAGGAGGGGCGCGGAGACCAGGAGATAGCCCGAGAGGAACAGGGCGGCAGTAGCGGCCAGGCCAGCGCGGGCGCGACGATCCAGAACGAGGATTCTGATTCCTGTTGCCGAGGTGAAGCCGCCCTAGATCAGGATGGCGGCCGGCTCCTCGAGCATCGCCCTGAGGGTCTGGAGGAAGCGGGCGCCAGTTGCCCCGTCCACCACCCGGTGGTCACAGCTCATGGTCAACCTCATGCGCGGTCGGACCACCACGCTGCTGACGTAGTCGTCCTCGCGCAGCGCGCCGATGGTCCCGGCCGCCGAGCCTTCCTGGCCCGTATGCAGGTGGCAGAAGCCGCCGATCTTGCCGATCGCGTACGCCTCCGCCGCCTTCTCCTCGAAGCGGCGGAAGAGGAGCATGTCCTTCATCAGCTTGAGCGCGACCTTGGGAGCGACACCGTCCAGTGTGTCTCCCGGTCCACCCTTTCCATCGCGTTGCGAAGAGCGCTTCTTCGCGGCCGCTTCGGACATGGTCAGGCTCCTGCTACCGTTTGAGAAGAGGGGCGACTCCCGATCTGCACCAGCCGCAGCGACGGCGGCTCGGCGGGAGCGAGCACGTCGGCCTCGAGCACCTGCTGGATCCGACCCGGCTCACCCGCTTCGACCTCACGCGCCTGCTCCTTCGCATGGTAGCTGGAGCGGACGAGCGGGCCCGCCTCGACGTGGCGGAAGCCGAGATCACTCTCGCCCACGCGCTTCCACTCGGCGAATTCCGCCGGCGTGACCCAGCGCGCCACGGGAATGTGCTGAGCGGAGGGACGGAGATACTGACCCAGTGTGAGGATGTCCACTCCGGCCTCACGCAGGTCGGTCATCGCCTGCCTGATCTCCGCCGCCTCCTCGCCCATCCCCAGGATGATGCCGGTCTTCGTCAGGACATCCGGACGAATCCGCTTCGCCGCGCCGAGATAGGAGATCGAGCGCCAATAGCGTCCCCCTGGACGCACGTCGGGATGCAGACGCGCGACCGTCTCCAGGTTGTGTCCGAGGATCGCAGGCTCCGCGTCGAGGACGACGCGCAGGGCAGATTCATCGCCCTTGAAGTCGGGGATCAGAACCTCGACGGAGCAGCCCGGCACCGCGTCGCGGATCCGGCGGATCGTCTCCGCGTAGATCGAAGCGCCACCGTCCGGAAGCTCGTCGCGATTCACGCTGGTGATCACGACGTGCTCGAGCTGCATCGCGGCGACCGTCTCCGCGACCCGTCGCGGCTCGTCACGGTCGAGACCCGCCGGCATTCCGTGCGCCACCCCGCAGTACTTGCACGCGCGCGTGCACACGTCGCCGAGGATCATGAACGTCGCGGTGCCCGCTTCCCAGCACTCTCCGATGTTCGGACAACCGGCCTCCTCGCAGACGGTGTGGAGCGAGCCGGTCCGCATGAGTGCCTGGAGGCGCAGGTAGTTGGGCCCGCCGGGCGAGCGCACCTTGAGCCACTCGGGCTTCCGCGACCGGAGGGGAATGACGTCCACCCCCTCGTGGCCACGGATGTGGAGCGTGCCCTTGGGCTTCACCTCGCCGGAATCCTTCCCGGTGGGCGCGTATCCCGGCTGGGTCGAACGTGAAGCGTCCGTGACGACTCCTCGCGGTTGCGTGGGGGGCCTGAGTACCCGTTACGCCGATGCGCGGGTCCCGCCGGCCTCCCGCCCTCGTCTAGCCTCCGACCACCTCACGCGCGTGCGTGCGCGACGACTCGAGCACACCCTCGTGCGCCGTGTATTCCTCGAGTCCCAGCGAGCGCTGCTTGTCGTACACGTCGAGATACTGCTTCCAGGACTTCTTTGCCGCGGTCATGTCCCCGAGGCCCTCCGCGGCCTCCGCCTCGGCCGCGACCAGGAGCAGATGATCGGAGTTCGTCGCGAGCGCCCCCTGCGCGGTGGCGAGCGAAGCCTGGAAGTCCCCGCCCGCGCGCTGCAGCACGGAGAGGTGATACATCCCGTCAACGTCGAGGGGCTGCGCCATGTCGTACGCGGCCAGCGCCATCGGCAGGAACTGCTGTACGGTGGCCTCGTCCGACGTGGACACCGCGTTCATCACGCGATCGTAGAGACGATCCGCCGCTTCGCGCGGAGTCATCTGGGAGAGGTCCGGCATGCCGTTGGGTTGGCTCGGGGTCTCCGCTCCGCCCTGAGCGAACGGAGCCACCGCCGCGGCGGGGGCCGGCTCGGAACCGCCCGGACGGATCACCGGCCACGCGGCGAGCGTGATGAGCGCGACGAGCGTCCCGCCCGCGATCCACCACGCGACCGGGCTGTCACCTCCCGCGCGTACCGCGGCAGGCGCCACGCCCGCGTCCGCCGCCAGGCCGGCTCCGCACTTGTTGCAGAATCGGGCGCCGGGCGCGGGCGTGGTTCCGCACGACGGGCACGTCACCGCGGCCAACGACGAGCCGCACGACGAGCAGAAGTTTCCGGTCGAAGCCGCGCCGCAGCGCGGACAGATGGAGGAGGCCATCAGGTCACGTTCCCGTAGGAAGTTCGAGGAATTGCTGCTCCAGCCCGAAGCGCTGCGCGAGATGCTCACCGAGCGCGCGAATGCCGAACGTTTCCGTCGCGTAGTGCCCACCGTACACGACGTTCAGCCCGAGCTCGGCGGCATCGATCGCGACGTGATGCGCGCCCTCGCCCGTCACCAGCGTGTCCAATCCCAGACGCGCCGCCTGTTCGATGAACGATCCGCCCGATCCCGTGATCACGCCGACTCGCTCGATCTGGGCGGGTCCATGGGCGAGCACCTGAACCGGACCGCCGAGCACGCTCCTCGCGCGCGCCACGAATGCGTCGCGATCGAGCGTGGTTTCCCCCCACCACCCCAGCTCTGTTCCCTGGTAGGCGCCGAGTCGCCCGAGCGGCGTGAGCCCCAGTGCCCGCGCGAGCAGGATGCAGTTGCCGATCTCCCGATGACTGTCGAGCGGGAGGTGCACGCTGTAAAGCCCCATCGCGCTTCGGAACAGTCGGTCGAGCTTGCGGTGGCGGCGGCCGGTGATGGGCCGGAGCCCGTCCCAGAAGAGTCCGTGATGGACCATCAGGAGGTTCGCCCCCGACCGAGCGGCTTCCTCGATCGCCTGCTCGGAGGCGTCCACCGCGGTGCAGACCCGTGTCACCTCGCCGGAGCCCGCGACCTGAAGGCCGTTCAGGGCGTTCGGGTAGTCAGGGTGCCCCGTGACCCCGAGATATCCATCGAGATATTCGAGGAGAGATTCTAGTTTCATGGCCAGGAAGGACCCGGCCAGTTCCGGGGTGGATAACCGACAGGGGGTGAGGAAGGGCGTTGCAGGAGATGGGGATAAGTACCCGTGAACGAACACCGAAACCTGTTTATTTTCCTACCTTGTGAGAGCTTATCCACAGGCGTGGAAAACGTTTAGCGGCGTGATGGGGCTCGGTACGGTTCTCCACTGGCTCGGGGCCTTTTCCACAAGCGGCCCTCAGGCCTCGGACCCGCGGACTTCCGCCATCTGCGAATTCGGCGGATTCCCGGTCTCAGGGGGCTGCGGCGCCGAAAGGGCGACGGCGGGCACCGGGGAGGAATCGCGGAAGTTCTCGCCCATCTTAACGGTCCCGTTCAGGATCGCCCCTTCCTCGAGCTGCATCCTCCGGGCACGTACCTCTCCTTCGATTCGGCAGGTCGCCTGGAGCTCGAGGCGAGACTCCGCGACGAGGACACCGCTGACCCGGCCCGAGATGACGGCGTCCTGGGTGAAGACTTCTCCGTCCACGGAGCCATCCTTACCGACGACGACCGCTTTCCCCGCCCGCACCGTCCCTTCCACCGAGCCCTCGATGCGGATCGTGCCGTCGGTCTGGCACCCGCCGATCACCTGCATGCCGGGACCGATGATCGAGATGACCGTCTCCGGAGGAGCGCCGTTACCGCTTCGATCCCTAGCCATCCGTGCCCCCTAGGGCTGTTGCACCAAAGTGAGTGGATCCACCGGATCCCCGTTCAGGAGAATCTCGAAATGAAGGTGCGGCGCCGTAGATCGGCCGGTCGATCCCGTCAGGGCGATGATCTCGTCCCGAAGCACCCGCTGGCCACGCTCCGCGAACGTGGTGGATGCGTGTGCGTAGAGGCTTCGGTAGCCGGCGCCGTGATCGAGCAGAATGAAGCGCCCATAGACGCGATCCTCACCGGCTTCCACCACTGTGCCCGGACCGGCGGCTCGAATGTAGGCTTCGGTCGGGACCGCGATGTCCACGCCGGAGTGCTGCCCGCCGCCGGCTTCCATCGCGGTCTGCGTCACGAACCCGCGCTCGGTCAGGGGCCAGCTGGTCGGGCGGCCGTCGTCCACCGCACCAGCGGGGATCGATCGACCCGCCCGCGTGAGCGCCGAGGGCGGGAGCCAGAGGTCGGAGATGGTGGCGTCTGTCTCCGAGCCGAACAAAGACCGAAGCCTGCCGTACTGCTGCTCGATCCCGGCCAGCTCGGTGGCCAGCACCTCGAGCCGCCGCTGGTCGGCGTCGAGCGACGCGAGCCGCGTTTCAAGCTGACCCACCCGCACGGCGCGCGCGGCGAAGTACCACCAACTTCCCACCATCGAGGTGAACAGGACCGCGAGCCCGAGGCCCAGCACGGCGAGCATCCGGAGCCGCCGATAGGAGATCCGGAACGTCCGGCTCTCGCGCGCTCCGTCGGGCACGAGGATCAGACTGAGGTGCTGTGGATCACTCATGTCAGCTCACGATCTCCGAAGCCTCGCGTCCGGCGATCAGCGCGAACACGCGCTCGAAATCCTCGGATCCATGGAAGGGCACCTCGATCACTCCGGTTCCCTTCTTCCCAGCGCGAATCTGCACGCGTGTGGCGAGCCGCTCGCGCAGCGCCTCCTCGAGAGCACGCACGACCGGATCGCGCGACGCAGCCTGCGTCGTCGGGCGCTCGACCGTGCGCGGTGCACCTTCGCGCGCGTGTTTCTCGATGTCGCGCACGGACCATCCATCCTTCGCGGCCTGGCGCGCGAGCTCGGCGGCGCGCGCGGGATCTTCGATCGAGAGCAGCGCGCGCGCGTGTCCCATGCTGAGCTCACCCGCTTCCACCAGGCGGCGGATGGAGGGAGGAAGCTTGAGGAGGCGGATCAAGTTCGCGACGGTCGAGCGATCCTTACCGACCGCCACCGCGATCTCGTCCTGGGTGAGACCGAATCGCTCCACGAGCGTCCGGTAGCCTTCCGCCTCCTCCAGGGGGTTCAGCTCTTCGCGCTGCAAATTCTCGACCAGCGCGAGGACGAGGAGCGCTTCGTCGTCCACCTTTCGCACGATGACCGGAGCCTCCTGCCAACCGAGGCGCTGGATCGCGCGGAACCTCCGCTCGCCCGCGACCAACTCGTAGCGGCCGGTGGCCGCGGGTCGAACGAGCAGCGGCTGGAGCAGTCCGTTCTCGCGAATCGAGGACGTGAGCTCCTCGAGCTCCGCCTCCGAGAATTCCTTACGCGGCTGCAGCGGATTCGGCAGAATGCTCGCCACCGCGACCGTGCGTACGTCGCCTGACGGGGCCGCTTCCGGGGCGAGATAGTCGCCGAGCAGCGCGCCCAGCCCGCGCCCGAGGCGATCCTTCCGCGGCGTCGTCATGACTCGGTGGCGATCGCGGCGGCCGTGCCGGTTCCGCGCGCCATCAGCTCCTGTGCAAGCGTCAGATAGCATTGCGCTCCAGTGGACAGCACGTCGTACTCGGCGATCGGCTGACCGAAGCTCGGCGCCTCGGCGAGGGTGACATTCCGCGGAATTGTGCTCTTGTAGACCTTGGCGCCGAAGTACTCGCGCGCCTCGTCGGCGACCTGGCGGGAGAGATTGAGGCGGCGGTCGTACATCGTGAGTAGCACGCCCTCGATCTCGAGCGATGGATTCAGTCCCTTCTGCACCAGGCGCACCGTGTTGAGGAGCTGCGAGAGTCCCTCCAGCGCGTAGAACTCACATTGAATCGGAATCAGAACGGAGTCCGCCGCGACCAGCGTGTTCAGGGTAAGAAGCCCGAGCGAGGGCGGACAGTCCACGAGGATGAAGTCGTAGCGATCGCGAATCGCGTCCACCGCTTTGCGGAGAATCCGCTCGCGCTCGGGCCGCTCGACCAGCTCGATCTCGGCGCCGACCAGGTCCCGGGTGGAGGGGATCAGATCGAGCGCGGGGAAGTGCACTTCGCGCAGGATCGCATCCTCGGCCGGGCGACCATTCACGAGAATATCGTAGACGGTCTGATGCCTCTCACCGGGCCGGATGCCTAGGCCACTCGAAGCGTTGGCCTGCGGATCGATGTCGATGATCAGGGTGCGCTGCTCTGCGACCGCGAGAGAGGCGCCCAGATTGATCGCCGTTGTCGTCTTGCCTACGCCGCCCTTCTGATTGGCGATGGCGATCACTCGAGCCATGGAGCTCCGTCGTGCGGAAAGGGAGGATCGGGAAGCACGGGAAGGGGAGCGGAATATATGCGCCAGAGGACAGAGGGGAAGCAACAGGGGGGTTGACGCAGAGTGGGCCTGGGCATGGATTCAAGCGTTTGCACTCAGGGATTTCCCTGCATTGCCTTCATCCGAGGCGCCTTTCTACATGGTTCGTGCCCCCCGCCTTACCCGTGCAGCAGTCCTCCTACTGGTCACTCTACTTGTCCCGACGCTCAGTGGCTGCGGCGGGAACGATCTGGTTGGAGCGGACGCGGATCTCGCGTTTCTGGTCGGGGACTGGGATGCCACCCGCTTCGTGGTTCAGAGCAAGGCGGACCCCAAGGTCGCCCCTAAGCTGATTGGGGGATTGGGTGCCCAGTTCTGGCTGCACGTTGAGCCTTCCGGCTAATACACCGCGACCCTGGTGTACCAGGCCAGCCCGTTCACGGAGATCGGGCTTCTCGAGGTGGATGGAGGGGACCTCATCTTCCATGTCTCCATCCCAGAAAAGGCAACAACCCGCTCGCGCTTCAGGACAACGGCGACAGGCCGACTCACTCTCGTGGGGGACACCGAGTTTGAGTTCGTCCTGGGGGCCGACCCTCAGCCCGCTGTCACAACCATCGACCTCAAGAAACGGTAGAGCGGCAACGTTCCACGTGGAACACACAATTCCACGCGACTTGAAGTAATATTATTTTGATTTGGATGTTTTTTACACAACATAATCCGTGGGGGCGGCGGGCTCTCGTCGGAGCCGCCTGACTTCCAGGATGATGTTGTGCAGATCCGAGGGGGAGACCCCCGGGATGCGCCCCGCCTGTCCCAGCGTGCTCGGCCGGATCCGGAGCAGCTTTTCCCGGGCCTCCTTCCTGAGGCTCAAAAAGCCGGCGTAGGGAAGCTCCGCTCCCAGGGCGAACGCCTCCTGTTCCTGGAGTCGTTCGGCTCGTTCGCGTTCCCGCCGCACGTAGCCTTCGTAGCGCAGCTCGACCTCGACCGCGGCGAGAGCCTCGCTCTCTTCCGCAGGGTCGAAAGGAGCGCCTGCCGCGCGCGCGAGCGCGGCGGCATCGACGCCGGGGCGACGCACCAGCTCCGCCGCGCGCACCGGCTCGGTCGGCACACCCGATCCTGCGGCGAGCGTCACGGCCGCCGCGTCCGACGGCTTCACCGTCGCGCTCCGGAACCACGCCATCACCCGATCGTGCCGCGTCAGCCGATCCTCGAGCGCGTCACCCTGACCAGGCGTGAGAAGCCCGAGTGTCCGCGCCACCGGTCCGAGCCGCCGAGCCGCGTTGTCCTGCCGGAGCAGCAGCCGAAACTCCGCGCGTGACGTGAACAGACGGTACGGCTCGTCCACACCACGCGTGACGAGGTCGTCGATCAGCACACCTAGGTAGGCCTGATCGCGGCGCAGCACGAGCGGCTCCCGCTCCTGCACCGCGAGTGCCGCGTTGATGCCGGCCATGATTCCCTGGCCCGCCGCTTCCTCGTATCCGGTGGTGCCGTTCACCTGACCCGCGAGGTAGAGACCCGGAACCGCACGCGTCTCGAGCGTGTGCTGCAGCTGATGCGGAGGGAAGTAGTCGTACTCGATCGCGTACCCGAGACGCGTGATGCGCGCCTCCTCCAACCCAGGAATCGTGCGCAGGAAGTCGGCCTGCACGTCGGACGGAAGGGAAGTGGAAAGGCCGTTCACGTAGAGCTCGGTCGTGTCGAGTCCCTCCGGCTCGAGAAAGACCTGATGGCGACGCGTGTCCGGGAAGCGAACGATCTTGTCCTCGATCGACGGACAGTACCGCGGCCCTCGGCCGGAGATCTCGCCTCCATAGAGCGCGCTCCGCTTGAGGTTGCGCTCGACCACGCCCTTCAGCTCGTCGCCGGTCCACGTGATCCAGCACGGGCGCTGCTCGGGAATCGCCTCACGGACGTATCCCGCAAACCGGTATTCCTCGGGGTCGCCGTCCTGCCGCTCCACGCGCGCGAAGTCCACCGTGCGGCCGTCCACGCGCGGGGGCGTGCCCGTCTTGAACCGGCGCACCTCGAGCCTTCCCTCGAGCGAATGCGCCAGCTCCACCGACGCCGCTTCACCCGCGCGGCCGGCCTCGACACCAGGCTCTCCGCCCACGTGGATGCGGCCGCGCAGAAAGGTCCCCGCGGTCACGACGACCGCACGCGCGTGGATGGTGACCCCACCGCGGCCGACGACGCCCACGGCGCGGCCTCCCTCGACAATCAGCGCGCTGATCATCTCCTGGAGCAGATCGAGTCCCGCGATTCCGTCCAGCACGCGCCGCACCGCGACGGGATAGCGCGCCCGATCGCACTGAGCCCGCGGGCCCCACACGGCCGGACCCTTGGAGCGATTCAGCATGCGGAAGTGGATGCGGGTCGCATCGGTGGACTGACCCATCACGCCGCCCAACGCGTCGACCTCGCGCGCCACAACGCCCTTCGCGACACCGCCGATCGCCGGGTTGCAGCTCATCTGCCCGACGCGTCCGAGGTCCGGCGTGACCAGCAGCGTGCGACATCCGAGCCGCGCAGACGCGGCTGCCGCCTCGGTCCCCGCGTGACCGCCACCGATCACCACGACGTCGTATCGAAGATCCATGGTTCAGCGCTCGATGGTGAAGCCCGCCACTGGGATCGGAAGGCTCGATGAAATCCGCTCAACGCTGCGCACGCGCGCGCCCGACGGACCGCCCGAAAGCGACCCCTCGAACGCCGCGATCACATCCGGCGCCCCGGTCACGTGGGCCTCGACCGAGCCGTCGCTCCGGTTCGCGCGCGCCGCGCAACCCGAGCTCGAGTCCCTTCCGCCGGGTCCCCCAGCGGAAGCCCACACCCTGCACGACTCCGGTCACGCGGAAGCCCGCGCGCTCCTCGGCCACGAATCCTCCCTTACTTGCCGATGCAGAAATCCTTGAAGACCCGCTCGATCACGTCCTCGCACGTGATCACACCGAGAAGCTCCTCGAGCGCGGTCTCCGCGGGCCGCAGATGTGCGACGGCCACCTCGGGCCCCACGCCTTCACGCAGAGAGCGGGCAAACCCCTCCACCTCCGCGAGAGCGTGGCGCATCGCGCGGCTCTGCCGAGCCCTGGTCAACACGGGCGCATCTACCGGCGCGTCCACGAGCTCGCGGTACACGAACGTCGGGAGCAGCGATCGTAGCTCCGCGAGACCCTCGCCTGTGCTAGCGGACACGCGCGCCGCGCCCGCGACGCCCTCGGGCACACCGGAACAAGCGGCAGCAGCCAGGTCGGACTTCGACCAGATCACGATGACGGGTCGATCTCCCGCCTCGCTCACGAACTGCCGGAGCGAGGGATCGAGTGGACCTCTCTCCTCGACGCACAGCAGCACGACGTCCGCCGCCGCGAGATACCGACGCGCGACCTCGACTCCCATGCGCTCGACGCGATCCTCGGACTCACGAAGACCCGCGGTATCCACCAGACGAAAAGGGAATCCGCCGAGCGAAACGGTCGCCTCAAGCGCGTCCCTGGTGGTACCGGGAATCTCCGTGACGATCGCCTGGTCGCGACCCAGCAACGCATTGAACAGAGTGGACTTACCGGAATTTGGACGCCCCGCGAGCACAGCCAGCGCGCCCTCGCGCAGCAGCTCGCCTTCGGAGGCTGTCTCGACCAGCTGACGCAGCCGTCCCGCCACACCGTCCGCTTCCTCCGCGATCTGGTGGACCGGATACGGCGCGTCGTCCTCGTCGGGAAAGTCGAGGTGGTGGACGAGCAGCGCCTCCAACCGGACGATCGAGTCGCGCAGCTCGGCGACCCGATCGGAAAGACCGCGGTCGAGCTGTTGCAGCGCCGCCCGCCGAAGCATCGGGCTCCGCCCCTCGATCAGATCCGCGACCGCTTCGGCCTGGACCAGATCTATGCGGCCGTTCAGGTACGCGCGGCGCGTGAACTCTCCTGGCTCCGCCAACCTGGCTCCCGCGGAGACGCAGGCCTCGAGCACCATCGCGGGTCCGAGCCAGCCGCCGTGCACGGAGATCTCGACCAGGTCCTCACCGGTGTAGCTGCGCGGACCGGGATGGACGATCACGACCGCGTGGTCGAGCAGCTCACCGTCGGTCGGATCGCGAACGTCGGTGAGGCGCGCCATGCGCGGCTCGACCGCCCCGAGCTCGGGCGCGAGGCGAGCCAGTACCTGCGACGCGCGCGGCCCGCTCACCCGCACCACCGCAATCGCGCCGGCGCCGGGCGCGGTCGAAATCGCTGCGATGGTGTCCACCACTATCGCATCCATGGCACCGCTTGTTGTCCGGCTCAGCCGCCGGGTTTCTTGGCCGGCGCTCGGGGAGGCTGGGTCTTCATCCGCTCCTTGCCGATGAAGTATTGCTGCGGGATCGTCGCAAGGTTCGAAACGGCGTAGTAGAGGTTCACGCCCGCGGCGAAGCGGAAGAAGATAGCGACCATCATGATCGGCATCATCCACATCATCATCTTCATCTGCGGGTTCGGATCGGGCATGGACTTGAGGCTCATCCATTGCAGGACGAACATCGAGACACCGAGAAAGAGCGGCAGGATGTAGTAGGGATCCGGCGCCGAAAGGTCCGGCAGCCAGAAGAACGGCACGCCGCGGAACTCGATCGTGTTCAGGAACACGAGGTAGAGCGAGATCAGGACGGGCCAGGGAAGGAGCAGCGGAAGGCAGCCCGCGAGCGGGTTGAAGCCCGTCTCCTTGTACAGCTTGAGCATCTCCTCCTGCATCTTCTCCGGCTTGTCCTTGTACTTCGTCTGGATCTCCTTCATGCGCGGCTGCACGGCCATGTTCTTCGCCTGGGCGCGCATGGCCTTCTGATTGAGGGGCCAGAGCAGCACGCGCATGAGCAAGCCGAACAGCACGAGAACCCATCCGTACGACAGGTTGAACGTGTTGTGCATGAAGACCAGGATCGACGTGATCGCGGTCACCAGCGGACGGATCATGGGACGCGCGAACCTCCAACTGTACGGATTCACCTCGTCGAGCTCGTTCCCGAGCTGGTTGAGGCGAGCGTTGTCCTGGGGGCCGACGAAGGCGCGGTAGCCGAACCGTCCGTCCCCGGCGATCGGCTCGGAGACGGCGACCTGAACGAGGTCGGGCCCCAGAGGCTGCACGAGCATGCCGCCGAACTGCTCGGGGCCGAAGCCCGCGTCACCAGGCATGACGGCTAGGACGAAGAACTTGCTCTTGAACGCGGCCCAGTAGAACGGACCTTCGTGGACGATCGGTTCAGTCGCTTTGCTCAAGGGATAGGTGGTGATCCCTTCCTCGAGCTGGTTCCCGACATACGCTAGCGCGCGCGATTCCGCCGTCTTGTCCGCATCGTTCAGCTCGAGCCCGGACCCCACGTCGGCGAACAGCAGCCCCCGATCGAGTCCCTGGACCGTGCCCTTCGCTTCGATCAGGTAGTCGGCCGGTTTGAACGTGTACGTCACCTCGACGATCAACCGCCCACGCTGGTGCCGGAACGTCAGCTCCTCGGGCACCGAGCCGACGGTGACCTGCTCGCGCGACGGGGTGAACTGCGCGTCCCGCAGATCGATCGTGTCGGCACCGACCACCAGCCGCAGGCCGAAGGCACCGCGCGATCCGACAGGAATCAGCTGCACCGCGCCGTCGCGTGTGAACGACTTGAACGCCAGGAGCTCGGTCGAGGTCAGGCGCGCGCCATGGGTGCTGAACACGTGGCGAAAGAGCGGACTCTCCACGACAATGGCCCGCTCGGTCTCGTCCACGAGAGCGAGCGAGTCGGATGGGGCCACCAGGGAGTCGGCTCCCTGACCCCGCACAGGAAGCCCTGGAGCCGGCTGCGGGATGGCTTGCGCTACACCCGTAGAATCCTGAACCGCGGCGGGCTTGGGGGGGACCGGAGGGAACAGCAGGTTGGTGACGACGAGCACGCCAACCATGAGGACGATCGCCAGGACGAACCGCGCTTCTGTCTTCATCGGATTCTTCGACCACGCTCGTAGCTAGATCGTTCGACCCCACCCTTTTCCAACTCCGGTACGGGATCGAATCCCGACCCACCCCACGGCTGGCAGCGCGCGAGGCGGCGGACGATCAGCCAGCTCCCGCGGAGGGCACCGTGTCGTTCGACCGCCTCGAGACCGTACTCCGAGCAGGTCGGCGTGAAACGGCAGCGCGCGGGAATCCAGGGAGAAACCGCCACCCGGTAGAGCCGGATCAGGGCGATGAGGGTGGCGCGGAGCACAGGCCCTCCGTCATAAGATCCAGCTCGTCCCTGAGCTCGGCGAACGAGGCGTCGTAGGCCTCGGGCCGCGCACGCACCATCACGTCCATACTCCGGCCGGCGTCCCACAGGGCCGGCAGGACCCTCGTACGCCCCAGCTCACGCAGCCGGCGCTTGAGGAGGTTTCTTTCCACCACCTCGTGCCGGTGCTTGGGCACCAACACTCCCAGCCTGGAACGCGAAGCGGAGGAAGCCGCGAAGAAGACGTCGAGGTGCGTCGTCCTCTTCCGCTTCCCCCGCCTGAGCAACCCTCTGATTTCGAGTGTCCGTCGGATCCGGCTCGTCCTGGGGAGACGCTCGCCCCCCCTCGAACCACGCGGCTCCTCGGCCTCCGGCCTGGCCGCGCTCATCCCACGGTGCTCAGCCGAACTGGCTAGTACTTCCCGCCGATCTCGACGGTGAGCCGCTTCCGACCCTTCTTGCGGCGCCGGTTGAGGGCCGCGCGACCGCCGCGGGTCTCCATCCGGGTCCGGAACCCGTGCTTGTTGATCCGCTTCCGGTTCCGGGGATTGTATGAGGGCTTCATGGTGTCCTGCCATTGGGCTGTGCGTAGCTAACCGAGCAGGGGAAAATAGACCTGGCCTCACGGGAGCGTCAACCGCACCCCTCATACGCGGGCCGGGAGCGCCGCCTTCACAACAACCGCAATCACTCGATTGACTTTCCCACATCCCGGGTTTTACGTTGCAACTTCCTCCTCCAACCGGAGGGGAACCCCAAAACTTTTTCACGAGATTTACGGCGCCCGGGACACGTGTGTCCTAGGGGAAAGCCTCAGTGCGTCCATGGAGCTCACCGCAACCGATCTTTGGACCCGCGTGCTCGAAAACGCGCGGGTGGCGATTCCCGAACAGAGCTACCGCACCTGGCTCTCGGGAACAGCGGCGAGCACCCTGACGGACACCGAGCTCCTGGTTGACGCTCCCAGCCAGTTCCACGTCGAATGGATCGAGGACAAGTACGGGTCCCTTCTCGGCGACGTGATCAGCCGGATCATGGGGCGTCCGCTCAAGATCGCTTTCCGCTCCGGCAAGCTGGCCACCGCCGCACTCCCCGCGGTCGATCTCGCACCCAGCTCCCACGACGCCCGCCCCGCCCCGGCACCCGCCGCCGCGCCCCGGGGGTCGGTTCGGACCCCGGGGGGACTGCCCGCGGGCCGCTCGGCCAGCGGTCTCAACGAGCGCTACACGTTCGATCGCTTCGTGGTCGGGAAGCACAACGAGCTCGCCGCCGCCGCTTCCCGCGCGGTCGCCGAAAAGCTCGGCCGGGCCTACAACCCACTCTTCCTCTACGGCGGGGTGGGACTCGGCAAGACGCACCTCATGCACGCGATCGGCAACGCCATCATCGAGCAGGATCCCAACAGCCGGGTCGCTTACGTCTCGTCGGAGCAGTTCACCAACCAGCTGGTGACGTCGATCCAGGAAGGATCGATGGGCGAGTTTCGTCGCCGCTATCGGCAGATGGACCTGCTGCTCGTGGACGACGTCCACTTCATCGCCGGCAAGGAACGCACCCAGGAGGAGTTCTTCCACACATTCAACGCGCTCTACGACGCCCAGAAGCAGATCATCATGACGAGCGACCGGCCTCCGAAGGATCTGCCGGGCCTGGAGGAGCGTCTCGTCTCACGCTTCGAGTGGGGCCTGGTCGCCGACATCAAGCCGCCCGACTACGAAACCCGTATGGCGATCCTGCGGAAGAAGGCTTCCGACGATCGCATCGTCATCGACGACGAGGTCATCGACTACATCGCGCACTCGTGCACCTCCTCGGTGCGGGAGCTCGAGGGCGCGGTGATCAAGCTGCTGGCGTTCTCCTCGCTAACGAACCAGGAAATCACCACCGCGCTGGCCCGCACGGCGCTTTCCGGGGTGCTCCGGACGGAGGACCGGAACGAGCGTTCGCGGCTCACTCCCGAGGTGATTCGCGACACCGTCGCGCGGCGCTGGAACGTCCGCCCCGACGCGCTCATCTCGAAGCGGCGCACCAAGGACTTGACGGTGCCGCGCCAGGTCGCCATGTACCTCATCAAAGAGATCCTGGATACCTCCCTGGTGCAGATCGGCGAGGCATTCGGAAACCGCGATCACTCAACCGTGATCCATTCGATCCGCAAGGTCGAGCACGACATGGAAGCCGACTCGGGATTCCGTCGTGAGGTGGAGGAAGCGAACGCCGATCTGCGACGCTCGACGGCTCTCCACAGCTGATGGGGAAAGACGGCAGGATTCCCACAACGGGATCGCGGCGTGGGAAGAGTGGTGGAGAACCGGCAGCATCTCCACCACGGATCCACAACCGACGGAAGCACCGAGAAGGCACCACCGGACAAGTCTCCCGACGTTCGCAATCCCGTCTTGTCCACGAGTCCACATCCTCTTCTACTACTAGATCTTTTATCTCTTAAGAAAGACCACTACAAGTAGCGCGTGGAAAAGCTCTGACCCCATACGGCAGCGAGGCTCCATGAGATTCACGATCACCCGACAAAACCTCCACAACGGTCTGGCCGCGGTGTCCGCGAGCATTCCGTCGAAGACCACGCTCCCGGTGCTCTCGAACATCCTGTTCGCGACGGACGGCGACGGAGTCTGGATGAGCGGCACGGACCTCGACGTGGCGGTCAGGGTTCGGGTGCCTGCGGAAGTCACCGAGCCGGGAAGCCTCACGGCTCCTGGACGGAAGCTGCAGGAGATCACCCGTGAGCTGCCCGATCAACCGGTCGAGGTTTCGACGCGCAGCGATCAGATCGAGTTGAAGTGTGGGCGGAGTAACTTCAAGCTGAACGGTCTTCCGGCGGACGAGTTCCCGACCCTTCCCACTGTCGCGTTCGAGGGTGGTTGGACGGTGAAGAGCGGCGACCTCCATCGTCTCATCCACCACACCGCGTTCGCGGTGTCCACGGAAGAGAGCCGCCCTATTCTGAATGGTGTCCTCTGGGAGCTGCGAAGCGGCGAGATGCGGATGGTCGCGACCAACGGTCATCGTCTCGCGCGTATGACCGTTCCGGCCGTGTCGTCCGGCGCCACCAGCACGGATTTCATCGTGCCGCCCGCGGCGCTCCAGCAGGTGCAACGGCTCTTCCGTGACGAGGACGACCTCTCGGTCGCACGAAACGGGAATCATCTCGGATTCCGCTCGGGTGGGACCGAGGTCTACACGCGGCTGATCGAGGGAGCGTATCCAAATTACGAGCAGGTGATCCCGAAGGACAACGACAAGAACGCGGTGGTCGAGAAGCGGGCGCTCGAGTCCGCGGTGCGCAGGATGGCCGTGGTCGCGAGCGATCAAACGCATCGCATCCGCATGACGTTCGAGAACGGGCGGGTCCACCTCAACGTGCTCACCCCAGATCTAGGCGAGGGGCACGACGAGCTGGAGCTGGACTACACGGGAGAGGAGATCGAGATCGGCTTCAACGCGAACTACCTGCTCGAGGTGCTTCGTTACATGCCGACCGACGAGGTGAAGCTCACGTTCAAGGCCCCTGAGCGCGCCGCCACGCTGGAGCCGGTCGGTGACGACAAGAGCGACTACTTGTGCCTGGTGATGCCGCTCAGGCTGCTCGATTGATCTGACTCGCGGGCTGCCTCGAGCAGTTCGCGACCGCTGAACAGGGCGATGACCGGGATCTTCTCTGCCTCGAGCACGGTACGGGCGCCTTCCTCCCGATCCACCACGGTGAGTACGGCCGCGACCGTGGCGCCGTGGGCGCGCACGGCCTCGATGGCCTGCAGCGCGCTTCCGCCGGTGGTCATCGAATCTTCCACCACCAGACAGCGCGCGTAGTCGGGGAGGCCCCCCTCGATGCGTTGCCCCATGCCATGCTCTTTCGCTTGCTTCCTCACGGAAAACGCGTCCACCGGCCGCCCTTCCAGCCAACTCCGGTGGGCGATGGCGTAGGCCACCGGGTCCGCCCCCATCGTGAGGCCCCCGACGTGGGTGATCCCGGGCACGTGCTGTCCGAGCATCGCCCAGGCGACCTTCCCCACCAGGAACTGGCCCTCGGCGCTCATGGTAGTCCGGCGGGCGTCCACGTAGTAGTTCGAACGCGCGCCGCTGGCCAGGGTAAAATCCCCGAGCCGCACCGACCGCTCCACCAGGAGGGTCCTGAGACGAAAGCGGTCATCCATGGCTCTGAGACTCCCCGGTACGGGGGGCTCCGTCAAGAGGCTCCAGTGACTCCTTCCTCTTCCCGTACCCCCGGAAGCGCCCGGTCTGCCCGGTCGCTGGGGGTGCTTTGCGTGCTCGCGACGGCCGGGATCCTCTCGTGCGCCGACGGCGGGACCAACCCGACCGAGCTTCGCTTCGGCCAGATCGGGCGGTTACGGATCGAGGTGGAGTCGCCGCTGGGCCGGGATGGGATCGGAGGGCTCCAGCAGATCCTCTCATGGAGCTCCGACGGGCCGTGGCAGCGCACGGAGCGGATCTCGTATCGAGGCCGCCCGGGGGACGAGACCGTGGCGGTGAGTCGTGACGACCTCGGTGTTCTTGCACGTTCGTACGCGAGCCTGATTTCCCTCGTGAACGATGCGACTCCGGTGCAGCTCTTCCTCGATGCCCTCAGTCCCGCGCTGAATCCCACCTGCACGGAGAGGCAGTCTCGGGTCACGGTCCAGATCATCGATGCCCAGCGGGACGACTCCATCTCCTGGACGCGCTGCGCGGAGGGATCGCTCGGGAGTCTCACGGCGCTACCGGAAAACGCCGATCTCGCGGCCGGAAGGGTGATCCAGGCGGCTGTGCTGGCGCGGGAGTTCACGGTCGGGGCGAAGTTCGCAGGTGCGTACAGCGGCAGCCTTCCGTTCGCGACGGTGGACCGGGGCGAACAGGCGAAGACGCCCCTGCTCGTCCCGCGTGTGATCGAGGACGCGGCCACGTGGGCCAGCTTCTGGGCCCTGCACACGGGTGCCTCGTCCGCCCCACCCGCGGTCGATTTCGCGAAAGAGCTGGTGCTCGTGGCCGCGGTCGGGATGCGACCCGAAGCGGGGGACAGCGTCGAGGTGCGCAGCGTACTGCCCGTGGCGTTCGGCACGCAGGTGACGCTCTGGGAGCGCAGGCCCGGCAACTTCTGCACGCCCGCGCCGCGCAGCCACGCGCCATACCACGTCGTCATCACTCCGCTGGTGGAGGAGCTGCGGCGGCCGATCTTCTTCAGCGTCGTGGACGTGGACAGGATTCCATGCGGATGACGCTGCGCACACGCTTCGTCATCGTGTTCGTGGCCTTCGCGCTGGTGGTCACGGCGGCGGTCGGAGTCGTGTCGTGGTGGATCGCGCGCGACGCGCTCGAGAGCGAGCTCGACCAGCGCCTGGTTGAGATCGCGGGCGCGGCGGCCGAGACCGGGCTCCAGTCCTCGCTGGTGCTGGACCTCGAGCCCGGGGAAGAGAAGCTGTTCGCGTGGACCAGCACGCACGAGATGCTGAGCCGGCTCCGTCTCTACGTGGATGGAGCCTACATCGTGGATCTCGATGGCAACGCGCTCGTCACCCACGCGTCGGCCGATTCGGTCCCGATCGGCACGCCGCTCCGTTTCCTCGAGCCCCACGCCGAAGAGCTCGCGTTGGCGCGGACCGTCGGGTCGGCGACCACACCGGCGTTCCCCTACCAGGGCCGACTCTACAAGTACGGATTCGTGCGACTGGAGCAGTCTACCGCGGTACTCGCGGTCCTCGTCCCCGCCGACTTCCTGCAGCCCGTTTCGCGGCTCCGGCGCACGCTGCTGCTCGGATCGCTGTTCGCCGCGCTCATCGCGGCGGGGCTCGGAGCGCTCCTGGCGCGCGGCATCATCGAGCCTCTCGAGCGGCTTTCGCGGTCCGCCATGCGGATCCAGCGCGGGCACCTGAAGCGGCCCGTGGAACCTGAAGTCGGAGTCGAAGTGGGTCAGCTCGCGCTGGCGATGGAGCGAATGCGCGAGGCCGTCGTCGAGCGCGACGAGAGGCTCAGGCTGATGGTGGCCCAAGTGGCCCACGAGATCAGGAACCCATTGGGCGGCCTCGAGCTGTTCGCGGCGGCCGCAGCCGATGCGGAAGACCCCACGGAGCGGCGGCGCCTGATCCGGCGCATCCGCGGGGAGGTGGCCGCGCTGAACGGAATCATCTCCGACTTCCTGACCTTCGCGCGGCCGCTTCCGGTGAACCCCGAAGTGATCGACCTCCGCGGCCCACTCCGGGAGGCCGCCGAGCTGGTTGACGCCGAGGTGAAGTCCAGGGGCGGAACGCTCGAGGTGGACCTGCCCGACGAGCCCCTGCTCTGCCGTGCGGACGCGGAACACGTGAAGCGCGCCGCGCTCAACATCCTGCGCAACGCGGCGCAGGCGGGACACCGCGTTCGTCTCGAAGCGGGCTTCAAGAACGGCGAGGCCGCCGTGAGCGTGCTGGACGACGGTCCCGGCGTCGCTCCCGAGATCCGCGAGCGAATCTTCGAGCCGTTCGTGACCGACAAGGAAAAAGGCGCCGGCCTCGGGCTCGCGATCGTGAAGAAGGTGGTGGAGGGAATGGGCGGGCGTGTCGAGGTGGGATCGGCGGACCGTGCGGATTTTGGGAGCGGCGCGCGCTTCGGCCTATACTTCCTGGGCTGCGAGAACATTCCGGCGCACATGCTCGAGTCGGAAATGGACTCCGAGCCCATCGTGGTCTCCTAGCGCCTCCCTTCCGAACCAGACCCAGCGAGTGCCATGGCACAGGTACTGATCATCGACGACCACGATACGGTCCGGGAGGGGCTCGAGCTCCTCCTGCGCCGTCGCGGTCATCGCACCCTCTCGGCGGAGGGTGGTCAGAAGGGGCTGGACCTGCTCCAGGAGGAGGGGGCGGATCTGGTCATCACGGACCTGCGCATGGCCAATGTGGACGGCATGGAGGTGCTCCGCCGCGTGAAGGAGACCTCGCCGGGCACCGACGTTCTCGTTCTCACCGCGTACGGCACGCTCGAGACCGCAGTCGAGGCGATGAAGCTCGGCGCCACCGATTTCATCACCAAGCCGTTCTCGACCGAGGAGTTCGCGGTCAAGATCGAGCGCATCCTGAAGGCGCGCGAAGAGCGCGAGCGCCTGCTCAAGGAGAACGTCGCCCTGCGCGTCGAGAACGCGTGGCTGAAGGAAGACGTACAGGTGCGGTACGGCGAGATCGTCGGCGAGTCCCCCGTGATGCAGACCGTGTTCAACTGGGTGGGCCGCGTCGCGCGCAGCGAATCCACCGCGATGATCTACGGTGAATCGGGCACCGGGAAGGAGCTCGTCGCGCGGGCTATCCACGCCGCATCGGGCCGCAAGGACAAACCGTTCATCCGCGTCAACTGCGGGGCTCTCTCCGAGGGGCTCCTCGATTCCGAGCTGTTCGGACACGAGAAGGGCGCCTTCACGGGCGCCGAGCGGAAGCGCCGCGGGCGCTTCGAGCTCGCGCACGGCGGCACGCTGTTCCTCGACGAGATCG
>CAMCNM010000002.1 GCA_945876015.1 Gemmatimonas phototrophica | reverse complement strand
GCCAGGACGGGCGCAAAAGGACCTGGGGGGAGGCGACTGGGTAGTCCGCCCCATGGAAACGATCACCTGCCGGCGCTGTGGCCGTACCGATGCCCCCAAGCTCGAACGCCCCCCCTTCAAGAACCCGCTGGGCGACCGCCTGCTCGCCGAGATCTGCCAGGACTGCTGGAAGGATTGGCTGAAGCACCAGACTTCGCTGATCAACCACTACGGCCTGGACCCGAGGGAGCAGGAAGCGCGGGACTTCCTTTACGCGCAGATCGACTCGGTACTGTTCGGCTCCGGGGAAGGCGCTCCGGTGGATACGACGAAAAAGGGGGAGATCGAGTGGTGATCTCCCCCTTCTCGCCGGACCCTGGGTTCGGCCCTAGTGCATCCCGCTCCCACCGCTCAGCTCTTTGACCAGGTCGCCGACCACCGCTTTGGCGTCACCGAAGAGCATCCAGGTGTGGTCCGCGAAGTAGAGCTCGTTGTCGATCCCGGCGAAGCCCGGGTTCTTCGAGCGCTTGATCGCGAAAGTGGTTCGGGCCTTGTCCGCCGCGATGATCGGCATGCCGTAGATCGGGCTCGACTTGTCGTAGCGGGCCGCCGGATTCACCACGTCGTTCGCGCCGATGACTAGCGCAACGTCGCACTGCGGCATGTCGCCGTTGATGTCGTCCATCTCGACCAGGTCCGTATACGGGATCTCGGCCTCGGCCAGCAGCACGTTCATGTGGCCGGGCATGCGGCCGGCCACCGGATGGATCGCGAACTTCACGTCGATCCCCCGCTTCTTCAGCTGGTCGTACAGCTCGCGCACCTTGTGCTGCGCCTGCGACACGGCCATTCCGTAGCCGGGGATGATGACGACGAGCTGCGACTGCTCGAGCACCTGCGCGGCACCCTCGTTGGTCTCCGCCTTGTACTGCTTCACCTCGCCGCCCGCCTTGGCTGCCTGCACCTGACCGAACGCTCCGAACAGCACATTCGTGAACGAGCGGTTCATCGCCTTGCACATGATGAGCGACAGGATCAACCCGGACGATCCGTCGAGTGCGCCTGCGGTGATCAGGAGCTTGTTGTCGAGCACGAAGCCCATCGCAACGGCCGATAGTCCGGCGTAGCCGTTAAGGATCGCGATCACGGTCGGCATGTCGGCGCCGCCGATCGGGATGATCAGCAGCACGCCGAACGCGAGCGAGATCGCGATGACGACCGGGAACAGCTGGGGCGCCAGCGTCGAGCCCGGGTTCAGCACGATGAAGACGCCGATCCCGATCGCGGTCAGGAGCAACGCGAGGTTCATGAAGTTCTGGCCCGGATAGGTCACCGGACGCTGCGGGATCCACTTCACCTCTTGCAGCTTACCGGCCGCGAGCAAGCTGCCGGTGAAGGTGAGGAAACCGAGCAGCACCTCGACCATGATCGCGACCACGCGGAACGTGGTCAGCTGCTCTGGACCCTCGCCGTACCACAGATAGAACTTCGCCGAGCCCACGAGCCCTGCCGCCAGACCGCCGAACGCGTGCGACAGCGCGGTCCGCTGGGGAACCGCGGTGATCGGCACCTGCGAGAGCGGAACGCCGACGAGGATCCCCGCCGCGAGCGCCACCACGATCCAGAAGTGGTGGACGATGACGGGCTGCGCCCAGGTGGCCAGGATCGCGATCGTCATGGCTACGACGCCCGCCATGACGCCGTTCCGGGCCGTCTTGGGGTCGTTCATCCAGTGCAGCGAGAAGACGAACAGACCGGTCGCGATCAGATACGCGAACTGCACGAGTGACGGGATCATCTCAGTGCCCCGCCTTTTCGTTCGTCTTGAACATCTTGAGCATCCGGTCCGTGATCAGGAACCCGGACACGATGTTCGTCATCGAGCAGAAGAGCGCGACCGCGCCGACCGCGCGGATCATCGGCGGATAATCCTCGCCGGTGACCAGGATCGATCCGACCACCGCGATCGCCGAGATCGCGTTGGTGATCGACATGAGCGGCGTGTGCAGTAGGCGCGAGACGCGCCGGATCACGCCCAGCCCGATGAAGCTCGAGAGCACGAATACGAAGAGCAGGGACCAGTAGTCGGGGGTTTCCACGACCGGGTGCACCGCCTCTTGCGCGCTCAGTGGGCCGGCGAGCGCGAGGCCCAGCGCGGCCATGAGCGCGAAGGGCGCACCATTGTTGACAAATCGTCCGGACATCCGGGCAATCTCCTTTGCGGTTGCTTGGATCACCGAGCCGCCATCGCGCCGGACTTCTCCAGCGCATCCTTGGTGCGGGCGTGCTTGACCTGACCCTCGTGCGTGATGAGCGCCCCGGCCTGGATGTCGTCGTTCAGGTCGAGGACGAACGCGCCATCCTTCGCGAACGTGGTGATGAAGTTGAGCAGGTTGCGCCCAAACAGCAGGCTGGCGTGCGTAGGCATGGTGGCCGCGAGATTGAGCGGGGCCAGGATCGTGACGCCGTTCTCCGTGACCACCGTCTCGCCCGGCTTAGACAGCTCGCAGTTGCCGCCGCCGTCCGCCGCCAGGTCGACGATGACCGAGCCCGCCTTCATGCTCATCACCATTTCCTTGTTGATCAGCTTCGGGGCGAAGATGCCGCCGATCAGCGCGGTGGTGATCACCACGTCGACCTGCGCGCACTGCGCCACCAGCATCTCGCGCTGGCGCGCCTTGTCCTCCTCCGACAGCTCTTTCGCGTAACCACCCCCCGCAGAGGCGTCCGCCTTGAGCTCGATCCCGACGTACTTGGCGCCGACCGATTCGATCTGCTCCTTCACCTCGGGGCGGACGTCGGTCGCGGTCACCTGCGCGCCGAGGCGCTTGGCGGTCGCGATCGCCTGGAGACCGGCCACCGCGGCGCCGATGACGAACACCTTGGCAGGGGCGACCATTCCGGCGGCGGTCATCAGCATGGGGTAGTACTTGTTCATCTCGACCGCACCGAGCAGGGCGCCCTTGTAGCCAGCGATGTTGGCCATCGAGGAGAGGGTGTCCATCGCCTGCGCGCGACTGGTGCGCGGGATCGCGTCGGTCGAGAAGGCGGTGATCTTCCGCTCCTGCAGGGCCTTCACCGGCTCGAGGTTACGGAGCGGCTGGAGGGAGGCGATGAAGATCGCCCCCTCCTTCATCGCGGCCACCTCGTTCCTGCCTCCGCCCGTCACGGGGGGAGCCACCTTCAGGACCATGTCCGCCGAGCCGAGCAGCTTGGCATAGTCCCCCTCGACCGTGGCTCCGGCCTCCTTGTAAGACTCGTCCGAGAAGAATGCGGGTTTCCCCGCCCCGGCCTCCACCGCAACGCTGAACCCGGCCTTGGCCAGCTTCTTGACAGTCTCCGGAGCGAGCGCCACCCGCTCCTCTCCCGGATGGGTCTCTTTGGGTACGGCGATATTCATGGGTGCTCCTGCGGGGTCACAAAGATTTTGTGGCGGCGCAATGTGGGGCGGGGGCGAGCGGGCACGCAATGCCGCTGCACGGGGCGAACGGGAACAGATGTAGCGAGGGGGGAGGCGAGCGCCTCCCCCGGGAATCAGCCCTGGAGGACCTCGGCGATGTCCGCGAGCACTTCCTGGAGCGTCTCTGTCTCGATGACGAGAGGAGGGGCGAAGCGGATCACCTGGCCGTGTGTCTCCTTGGCCAGGATGCCGCGCTCCTTGAGCGCCTCGCAGTAGGGACGGGCGGTGCCGGAGGACTCCCTGATCTCGACCCCAATCAGGAGACCCTTCCCGCGCACCTCGGCGACGTGCGGCGAATCGAGTGCGACGAGCTCGCGCATGAACCAGCCGCCGAGCTCGTCGGCGCGCTTGGGCAGATCCTCGTCGAGGATCACCCTGAGGGAAGCACGGGCGATCGCGGCGGCCAGCGGATTGCCGCCGAACGTGGACCCGTGGTCGCCGGGCTTGAAGACCTCCATGAATTCGGCGTCGGCGAGCACGGCCGAGACCGGATAGACGCCACCGCCCAGTGACTTCCCGACGATAAGGATGTCGGCGCGGACGCCCTCCCACTCGCACGCGAACAGGCGGCCGGTGCGGCCGAGCCCGGTCTGGATCTCGTCGGCCATCATCGCGATGCCCTTCTGATCGCAGATCTCGCGCACGCGCTTGAGGTAGCCGGCGGGCGGAACGATGACGCCGCCCTCGGCCTGGATCGGCTCGAACAGGAAGCCCACGGTGTGCTGGGTGACCGCGGCCGCGAGCGCGTCGGCGTCACCGAACGGGACTTCCCTGAAGCCGGGCGCGAACGGACCGAAGCCGTCGCGATACTGATGCTCCGAGCTGAAGCCGACGATCGTGGTGGTCCGCCCGTGGAAGTTGTTGCGGCAGACGATGATCTCGGCGCGACCGCCGTTCACGCCCTTCTTCGTGTAGCCCCACTTCCGCACCAGCTTGATCGCGGTCTCGACCGCCTCGGCGCCCGTGTTCATCGGGAGCGCCTGCTCGTAGCCCGTCGCCTCGCACAGCTCGCGGAGGAAGGGGCCCATCTGGTCGTTGTGGAAGGCGCGCGAGGTGAGCGTCACCCGGTCGAGCTGCGCCTTGGCAGCGCGCACGATGGCGGGATGCCGGTGGCCCTGGTTGAGCGCGGAGTAGGCGGAGAGCATGTCGAGATAGCGCTTCCCTTCCACGTCCCAGACCCACACACCCTCCCCGCGCTCGAGGACGACGTCGAGGGGGTGGTAGTTGCTCGCGCTGAAACGCGCGGCCTCCTCGACGAGACTCTCGGTCCGGTCCGCGGCGATTTCGGTAGCCATCAAGAACCTCGAAAATCCAGGTGTTGCCGGTCGCTTTACGAAATCTCGCGGGGCCCCGTGACGGGCGGCAAGGCGGGGGGTACCGCCCCTCTAGGGGAGGCTCTCAAGGAAGTCGCGCAGCCCGCGATTGAACAGGTCCGGTGCCTCCATAGGGGAGAGGTGGCCGGCTTTGGGGATCGGAAGCAGCCTACCCCCTCCCGGAACGGCGTCGGCCATTGCCTTGGCTACTGCCGGGGGGGTGAGGGTGTCCTCCTCGCCTACGATTACGAGTGTAGGAACCTGGATGGTGCGGAGGGCGGCCGTGGTGTCGGTTCGGGCGGCCATGGCAAGCTGGGCGCCGACCATCCCGTGGGCGTCGTTGGCGGCGATCATCGCCTTCACGGCTTCGACCACCTCGGGTCGTTCGGCCCTGGCGGTGGCACCGACGCCGCCGGTGACGAACGCCGCGCCGTAGGCCGCCGTGCCCTCCTTCCGGATCTTCCGCACCGCGTCCAGGCGCTTGAGGCGGCCCGCGTCGTCGTCGGCCGTGCTCTTCGTGTCCGCGAAGACGAGCGCGCGGAAACGCGCGGGCTCGCGCTCGAACGCGCGCAGAAGGATGTAGCCGCCCATCGAGAGCCCGCAGCCGACGACTGGCAGCTCCGGCGACACTTCATCGAGCACCGTGAACATGTCGTCAACGAAGAAGTCGATCGCGTACTGGCCGTCGCCGACGTCGCTCGCGCCGTGGCCGCGCAGATCGGGAACGATCAGACGCCACTTGTCCGCAAGACACTCGACCTGCGCGTCCCACATCGCGCCGGTGAGCGGGAAGCCGTGGATGAACAACACCCTCGGGCCGTCCTCCGGCCCGCGAAGATGCACGTGGAGCTGCGCGCCGTCGGCCTGAACCCTCATCGCCCCTTCTCCATTCGCTCGATCGCTCTCTTTGAAAGTGCCTGCCACCTCGGGTCAGGGGGATGGCGGATCGGGAGCGCGAGCACGGTCTCGTACTGCTCCCTCGCCTCCGCACGTTTCCCCTGGCGCGCGTAGGTGCGCGCGAGCTCGTAGTGGAAGAGGATCATGAATGGTGCCATCTCGACCGACGCGACCTGGTGGCGCTCGGCTTCCGGCCAGGTCGCCTGCTTGATGATCGAGTCGCCGCCGAGGAGATGGCGGGCGAAGAAGCGCTCGACCCGGCTCAGGATCAGCAGCTCGAAGTTGAATCGCCCGAGAATGTTGTGTGCGCCAGGGTGGCTCGGATCGAGGACGAGCACGCGGTTGGCGATGACGTGGACCTCGTTCGCGAGCGACACGATCGCGCGCGGGCTCTCGAGCAGGGTGCGCCGTCCTCGAGCCGCGGCGAGCCAGTAGAGGCCGTCCACCCGCATCGAATCGATCGCGACCGCGCGGGCGCCGTAGGACTCCGCGCGGAGGTACCAGGCCTTCTGATCGGACCGCTCCTCCGCGGCGATCCCGAGCGCGAGCGCGGCGCGCGCGGCTCGCACGTACGCGTCCCAGTCGGTCGAGTCGGCCTGGACGAGCGCGGCGGCCGCGTCGAGCGAGGCCTGCGCGTCGAGCGCGACGTAGAGGGAGTCCACGAGCCAGAGGTCGTCGCGACCGTGCACGGGAGGGAGGCCGTCGAAGGCCGTCGCGGGTTCACTCACCAAATCGCTCGAGGACTCCTGCGCCGCTGCGGTGCGAGCACCCGCGAGAAGCAGCAGGGTGAGTCCTAACGCGCAAAGTGAGCGGGATCGCATATTCGAATGTCAGCGAGCGACGAGGGGCGTACAACCTCTTAGTTGCAGGCATGCCCAGCGAGATTGATTCCCGCCGCCCCTCCCCCGACGTCCTCCTCACGGTGGACGTGGAGCCAGACTGCCCCCCATATCTGGATGGCTGGCGCGGAGTTACGAAGGGTCTGCCGTGGCTCATCGAGGCGCTGGAGCAGGAGGGCGTGCGGGGCACGTTCTTCGTCACGGGGCAGACGGCCGAGCGCTACCCGGACGCCATTCGCGGCATCGTCACCGCGGGGCACGAGTTGGGATGTCACGGACATACGCACAAGCGGTTCGGAGCGATGGGCCCCGAGGAAGCGGTGCGGGAGCTGAAGGACGCTTCGACGGTTCTGCGTGCGATCGGGCCGACCACCGCGTTCCGAGCGCCCAATCTCGATTTCCCTGACGAGTACCTTCCCCTGCTCGTCGAAGCAGGCTACAGCCTCGATTCGTCGGAGGGCGCGCATCGGCTAGATCACCTGTTCCGGCGCGCGACGCGGACGATGCGGCCGACTCCCGGGCTCCGGCGTCTACCGGCTTCGACGACTTCGTCGGTGCTCCGGCTCCCCGCTGCGCTGCGCGACCCGTGGCTGGCGCGGCTCGCGCGGCCGGTCGTGCTGTTCATGCATCCGTGGGAGCTGGTGGATCTGCGGGGGGAGAACATCCGATGGGACTGCCGCGCTGGAACCGAGCCGCGCGCGCGCGACGCGGTGCGCGAGGTGATTCGGCTGTTCCAGGATCGCGGGGGGCGGTTCGGGACGGTCGCGGATTGGGCGGCGGGCATGGATCGGGAGATCGTCCCAGATCTCCATTGACAGCTTTCGATGCCGATCCCGGCCGCTCCGAGCGGGAGGACGGGACCAGACTTTCAGCTGAAAGTGCGCGGAGGGTCGCGTGCGACGCGGGATGCGTGCGCTGGAGACTCGGGACCGCGGCTGCCGCTTCCCCGGTCTATTTCGCGGCGACGGCGCGCTGGTAGAGCTCGAGGTGGCGCGCTAGCGTCGTCGGTCATCCGATCGACGGGGGGACGGCGCGGTTGTGGTGCGCGATCGCACGCAGCAGCGCGGGATCCTGCCCCAGGCGCACGAGCGCGTCCGTCACCGCAGCGTCCGACGGCGCAAGCAGCGCTTCGCGGCCATTCTCCAGTAGCTCGCCCATCCCGCTCTCCGAGCGCGCGACGACCGGCAGCCCCGCCGCCCTCGCCTCGAGCGCCGCGATCCCGAACGACTCGAGCACGCTCACCAGCACGAACGCATCGGCGCGCGCGAACCGCTCACGGATCGCCGGACGCTCCAGGTAACCGGTGAACTCGACCGCCTCGGCGATGCCGAGACGCCGGGCCTCCGCCTCCATCGCGCGACGCTCCGGGCCGTCGCCGATCACGGTGAGGCGCACGTGGCGGATCCCGCGCAGCCGAGCCGCGGCGCCGGCCACCACGCGGATCAGCGGGATGCCGCGCTTCCGCGCCTGGAGCCGGAGTACCAAGACGAGCCGCAACTCGTCGGGTGAGCCGGGCGGGACGGGTGCGCCACCCACCGGATCGGCGGCCCACTCGGCCAGATCGATGCCGTTCGGGAGCACCTCGACCGCGCGGCCGGGCGCGAGCCACGCGACCTCGTCCGCCAGCGCGCGCGACCGCGGAGAACACGTGCGGCCACCGGCTCCACCCGACCGCGACGTCGAACCCGCGCAGCAGATGGCGATAGATGCCCAGCACGGAGTGGAACGTGACCACGATCGGGAGATCGAGCCGATTCGCCGCCCAGGCGCCGGCCAGCGTTCCGGTCGAGCAGATACTGGCGTGGAGGTGGGCGACGTCGGGCTCGAGGGGCCGGAGCGCCTCGCGCATCGCGGCGCCCGCCCAGGGCGAGTACGTGAAGCCCGCTCCGGGGAGGATCGGGACGTCAACACGATGGACGGCGACACCCGGAGGCACTGCGGCCGATCCGGTCTGAAGCCTACCCTGGGCGACCGGATCCGCCGGGGTCGTGGTGACCACGTGCACCTGGTGGCCGGCGGCGGCGAGCTGGCCAGCCAGATCGCGCAGCTGGAGCTCGCCCCCCCCCCAGCCGGGGGAGAAACCAATCGGAGACGAGGGCGATCTTCAGAGGATCATCCCCTCGCCTGACCTACTTCTTGGTCGTGGTCTTCTTCGCGGGCGCGGCGGGGGCGGCAGCGACCGGCTTCGCGGGCCCAGGCTTCGCCTTCTTCCTTCCACCCTTGGGGCGGGTCACACCATGACTCCGCTTGAATCGCTTGCCCTTCTCGGTCCGCTTGTCGCCTCTGCCCACGATGTGACCTCGACTGTTCGGTGTTCGTCGCGCGGGCCCGGTGCCCGGGGGACGGAGCGAAAGCTATCCGTACGCCGGGAGGGAGTCCACGCAGGCCCGATCTCTACGGCGTCGGGCTCGCCAGCGACGGGACCCAGATCGCGATCGCCTGCCACAGCCGTGCTCCAGCCACCATCGGTATCGCACAACCGTAGAAGATGGGGTCAGGACCATATAGGTTGAGCCCGGAAGGCTAAACCGCTACATTAGTTGCGGCGAAAACCTCCGAGGAGTCGGAGACCGGCGATGCAAAGACCTGGGCCATGGCCCGGGTCTTTTTTGTTTCTCCGGATAAAATGCCCTGCAGGGATCCCTAACCGTAGGAGATCACCCCATGGCCAGGATCATGATCGTGAAGAAGAACGGCACCAAGACGCCGTACTTCTGGAACAATCGGGACTCGGACCGGAAGAACCTCACCGTCTACAAGAAGACGTCGGACGGCATCAAGAAGATGACGGGCGTCCACTTCGACGCGGTGGCGAATCAGTTCCATAAGCACTAGAGCCGGTCGCTGGCTCACAAACGAGACCCTCTGGCCGATCGGGCCGGGGGGGTTTGTTTTTCTACTCGGTCCTGAGCGACTCATCCCAGTGCACGTGATGCATCAAGTGATGCACCCCGGGCCCAGAAGAATTCCCGCCAGCGCGATCACCACGAGTCCCGCATACAACGCGTAGAGACCCGCGAAGACTTTTCCAGGATCGGACAGATCCGTCTTCACGGGCCCCATCCCGCCGAGAATCATGGCGGAATTCACGAATGCGTCTCGCCAGGCCAGGTGCTCGAAGTGCTCGTAGCCCCAGATCCCGATGCCGAGCGAAAAGACGATGATCCCCAGCGCGATTCCGAGGTGGGTGAGGGTCCGGCGCAGGAAACGCCGGCGGAGCTCCTGGGCGGGAGGACGCTTGGTCGTCATCGGTTGGGCTCCTCGCGGAAGATCTCGACCGCCAAGAGCTCCCGGAGCAACGGGAACAGCTCCCGCGGAATCGTGACCTGGTGACGGACGTCGGTCGTCCCGCGCCAGAACGTCTCGACGCATAGAGCTGCTGGCGGGCTTCCCACCGCCCCGGTCAGAAACATCTTCCCAACGAATTCGTCGTTCGGAAGAGTCGGCTCCCACTGCGCCTCGCCACCATCGCCCTTCCAGACATGGGAGAAGTCCTCGGATGCGTCATCCATTGTGGCTCCTTCACAGCAAAGGGCGATCTACGACCCCATAGGCATCAGGTAGCTCGTCAAGCGGCGGATCTTCCCTTCCCTCAACTCGAACACGTCGCACATCGCGAGCTCGAGTGGCGTGCCGTCCGCGAGCCGAGCTACGACCGTGCCCTCGGCGATCACGATATCATCGGTCTCGATCATCCGATCGACAACGATGGTGGGGCTCCCGCTGAAGCCCTCGCCCTCGATCTGCCCATCGAACGCTTCCTTGCCGTTCACCTTGAAGGCGCCGGGGATGTACCACTCGACGTCATCGGTGAGGCAGGAGAGGATCTGGGCGTGGTCGGTCTTTCGGAAGCCGTCCATGTAGCGGGAGACGGCACGCTGGTTCTCGTTCATCGGGGGCTTCCCTCTACTTCTTGGCGAGAGCGACGAGGGTGCGGTCGAGCGCGGCCGCGAAGTTCTGCTTGTCACGCTGGCCGTAGGGGGCCGCGCCACCCGTCTCGACGCCGGAGTCCCGGAGCGACGTCATGAAGTCGCGGATGTTGAGGCGCTCGCGGACGTTCGACTCGGTGTAGATCTCACCGCGGGGATCGAGGACGACGAGCTGCTTCTCGACCAGGATCGCGGCAAGGGGGATGTCTGCGGTTACCGCGACGTCACCGGGTGCCGCGTGCTCGGCGATGTAGATGTCCGCCTCGTCGGGGCCGCCCTTCACCCAAGTGAACGAGACGAACGGATTGTTGGCGGGGAGCTGGAGGCGCTGGTTGGCGACCATCACCACATGAAGCTCTAGACGCTTCGCGGCGCGGAAGACGATCTCTTTGACATCGCGCGGGGCGGCGTCAGCGTCGATCCAGATTCTGGGCGCTATCGGACGTCTTCCAAGCTGAGGTAAATGGACTCCCCGCATCGATCAGTCGCCTGCCGCGGACCAACACTCGCTCGGCGAATCTATCGTTTTCCGACGGCCACCCGTGCCCAGCGATTTGAAGGGCGTCCCAGGCAGTAATTGCTAGGTCGCGGTGCCCCTCGCATGTTGAGACCACACCACTCTCGCGAGGGTAACAAGCCGCATGACCGAGCTCCTTAAGAAGGCCTTCGACAAGGCTTCTAGGCTCCCACCGAAGGAACAGGATGCCTTCGCCGCCCTGGTCTTGGCTGAACTCGAGGCCGAGGCACAGTGGGACCAGGCATTCACCGGCAGTCAGGATGCCCTAGGGCGGCTGGGAAGGGAAGCGATTGGCGATCTCAAGTCCGGCCGCACAGAGCCGCTAGATCCCGACGACCTGTGATCTCGCGCAGGACGCCGCGCTTCAAGAAGGCGTTCGAAGAACTACCCCCCGATTTGAAAGAATTGGCACGAACCGCGTTTCGCCAATTCCAAACGAACCCATCCCATCCTAGCCTGCGATTCAAGCAGGTTCACACCGCTGCACCGATCTTCGCAGCGCGAGTCGGACTCCATGATCGCGCGTTGGCCATTCAAGAAGGCGATGTGCTGCTTTGGTTCTGGATCGGATCGCACGGCGAATACGACACCCTCTTGAGGCGGCTCTAGTTCGAGTCTCACCCATCCGAAGAGCGTATCCCGTATAAACGCTCATAGACACACCGCGGGCCAGCCGGATCCCAACTCCGACTGGCCCGCTCTATGAGATCAGCCCCACCAACTCGGGCTGGTCCACCAAAGTCCAACCGAGCAGTCGGCTCAGCGCGGACCCTCCATCAACGTCCCCGATCTCACCGTTCCGACAACCATCACCCGCACTCGCTGAAACCACACACGTGGCACTTCACGCAGCCTTCTTCGTAGGCTAGTGACCCCGTGTGGCACTCCGGGCAACTCCCGATGTAACTGTCGTTCGAGATTCCAGTCGATCTCGCTTTGACCGCGGTCCCCTCGGGCGACCGCGCGGGGGTCATGAGCGGCAGCGCTTCCTGCACGCCCTCTACCTCCTCGAGGTAACGCTCGATCGCCTGGCCGATCGCGTCGGGGGCCGACAGGATCTTGTTCGGCCCGAGGCCGACCGGACGGTCGCAGGAGATGCCGCGCAACTGATCGCGGATCGAGCTGATCGAGATGCCGGAGCGGAGCGCGAGCGAGACGAGACGGCCGATCGCTTCCGCATCCGCCATCGCGGCGCCGCCGGCCTTGCCGAGCGAGCTGAACAGCTCGAACGGGCGGCCGTTCTCATCCTCGTTGATCGTGACGTACATGTCGCCCAGGGGCGAGTTCATCTTGATCGTGCGGCCGCGGAGCATCTGCGGACGCTGGCGCTTGTAGCGCGACGCTGCTGCGGTGCGATCGCGCTCCTCGAGTTTCGCCTTGAGCACGGCGATCTCGCCCTCGAGGCGGTGGTTCTCCTCGCGCTCGTCGGCCAGGTCCTGCTCGACCGCGGCGGTGACGGCCGGGTCCTCGGCCTTTCCGGTCTTCCCCGTGGAGAGCACCTGGTTGGGGCGGCAGCCGTCACGGTAGACGGTGACGCCCTTGCAGTTCAGCTCGTACGCGAGCTCGTAGATCGCCCGCACGTCCTCGATCTTGGCTTCGTGCGGGAAGTTGGTGGTCTTGCTGATCGCCGAATCGACGTGCTCCTGATAGGCGGCCTGCATACGGACGTGCCACTCGGGCGTGATGTCGTGCGCGGTGCGGAACGTGCGCTGCACCTGCTCGGGCACTTCCTTGAAGTGGATGTGACCCTCGCTCGCGATCCGCTCCATCAGCTCTTCCGAGTACCAGCCCTGCTCCTTCGCGATCTTCACGAAGTCGGGGTTCACGTCGGGCATCAGCGAGCCGGCCTGATTCCTCATGAACGCGACCGCGAACAGGGGCTCGATGCCGCCCGAGCAGCCGGCGAAGATCGAGATCGTGCCGGTCGGAGCGACCGTGGTCAGGTTGCAGTTCCGCAGCTTCCGCATGGGACGGACGCGGGCCCCGTCGGCGCGCCGCGCGGCGGTCTTGTCCGGGCCCCAGATCGACTCCTTCCAGGCCGGGAAGACGCCGCGGGTCTCGGCCAGCTTCTCCGAGGCGTTCCGCGACTCCTCGTTCACGAACTCCATGACCTTCCGCGCCATGTCCACGCCCGCCTGGCCGTCGTACGGGATGCCGAGCTTCACGAGCATGTCCGCCCAGCCCATCACGCCCAGGCCGATCCTACGGATGTTCTGCGCGAGCTCGCTGATCGCCGCGAGCGGGTACTGGTTCGCGTCGATGACGTTGTCGAGGAAGTGCGTCGAGAGATGGACGACGTGGCGCAGGCCGTCCCAGTCGATGCGGTCGTCCACCGCGGCGGTGCTCGGGACGTCCTCGCGCACGAACGGCCCGAGGTTGATCGAGCCGAGGTTGCAGACGTCGTACGGCAAGAGCGGCTGCTCGCCGCAGGGGTTCGTCGCCTCGTAGCTGCCGAGCTTGGGGACCGGGTTGTACTCGTTCGCGCGGTCGATGAAGAAGACACCGGGCTCGCCGGTCTTCCACGCGCCGTCCACGATCAGGTCGAAGATCTCACGCGCGTCCGCCTGGGCCTGCACCTTTCCGGTGCGCGGGTTGAAGAGGTCGTACGTGGAGCCCGCCTTCACCGCGGCCATGAACGCGTCGGTCACCGCGACGCTGATGTTGAAGTTGGTGATCTGCGACGTGTCGCTCTTGCAGTTGATGAACTCGCGGATGTCCGGATGATCGACGCGCAGGATGCCCATGTTGGCGCCGCGGCGCGTGCCGCCCTGCTTCACGACCTCGGTCGAGGCGTCGTACAGCCTCATGAACGAGACCGGCCCCGATGCGACGCCCATCGTCGAGCGCACGTTGTCGTTCGTGGGACGGATCCGCGAGAAGCCGAAGCCGGTGCCTCCACCACTTTGGTGAACGAGCGCCATCGACTTGAGCGTGTCGTAGATGCCGCTCTGCTCGTTCGAGAGCGTGTCGTCCACGGGCAGCACGAAGCACGCGGAGAGCTGGCCGAGCGGACGGCCGGCGTTCATCAGCGTAGGCGAGTTGGGCTCGAACTGGCCCGTCGTCATCAGATGATAGAACTGGCGGGCCGCCTCCTCGATGGCCGCGTCCGACGCTCCGTACTTCCGGTCCGCCTCCGCGATCGTCCGTGCGACGCGCCAGAACATCGTTTCCGGCTCTTCCGTCGGCTTGCCACTCTCGTCCTTCTTGAGATAGCGCTTCCCCAGAACGATGCGTGCGTTCTCGGTCAGCGTGGCGGGCGGAAGATCATCGGGAACGACGTCGTCGAACTCCTCGCGGCGGGGGGAAGCGGGGGTCATTTCGGGGGTGCTCCTCTTTTCAGACTTTGTGGAAAAACCGGTTGAAAACCGGTGGAGAATTGGTGCAAAACCTGCGAAATCGAGCCTTGGGACTACTCCGGACCGTGGATTAGCACAGCGGGAACCACAAGATCTAGAGGTGAAGGCCAATATGTCCCCCGTATACGGGGGGGGTCAAGCTTCATGTACACGAATGGCGAAACGGTTGGCGAAACAGTGGCGGACTGCTCAATACACCCGGAACTGAGGATCGTTTCGGTGTTTGTACGGGGAGGGCTGCTAGAAGGACGGCCCCAGGCGGAAATAGAAGCTTGGAGCCCCCTGCCGGGGGGCCGCGATGCCGAACCGCACCGGCATCGGGTGGGAGAAGAAGAGGGTCAGGTCGAGGGAGATTTCGGCGCCCACCGAGGCGATCGCGGAGCCGCGGGCATTCAGCTCCGGCCCCCACGCGTTGCCCGCGTCCGCGAACACGTCCGCATGGATCGTCTCGAGGTGGAGCGGGACCAGGCCGATGCCCTTGTTCACACGCGCGATCGGGAACCGGTACTCCGCCGCGGCCGACCAGGCGAAGCGCCCGCCGCGCGCGCCGCTCGAGTAGCCACGCACGGGGAACAGCATCGAGGAGCCGCCGATCAGGTCGAAGCCGCTGATGGATTCGCGCATCCCCTCCGCCCCACCGACGTCGAAGTGGAAGCGGTCGGCGCCCGGACCACGCGCGATTCCGGCGCTGCCGCGAAGCGCGATCACGTGGCCGTCGAGCCCGAACGGGTGGAGCGGCTGGAACGCACGCAGGCGCAGGGTCGCCTCGCGGAACGCCCGATCGACGCCGGCGACGCCCTTCAGGCTGTCGGGCAGCTGGAGCTCGCGACGCGCGCGGAGGTTGAGCGAGAGCGAAGCGCCTTCCTCCTTCGAGATCGAGAACGAGTGCGCGCGCGCGGTCGAGATCGACGCGGACCCGCGGAGCTCGCCGAGGTGCGTCGAGGGCCGCTCGAGCGGATAGTCAACGCTCGGATTCAGATCGCGGTCGAGGCGCTCGGCGTCGCGTTGGATCAGACCGGCATTCGCGCTGAACGTCTGCGCGACGCGGAAGCCGCGCCGCCAGACGGTGGCACCCGCCGACGCGAAGCGCTCACGCTCACGCGAGTAGAGCGTGTCCAGCCGCGGCGCGTTCTTCTGACCGAGTAGCGGGCCCGACGCGTCCCAGCGCTGGCCCAGGCGGATGCCGAGGCCGGGATTTCCGAGGCCGGAGAACTGATACTCGAGCTCGCCCTGAAGTTGCGCTCCGGTGGTCGAGACGTTCGCGTCGAGCCCGATCCAGTGACGGCCGACCACGTCCTGCGCTTCGGTCAGGAAGCCGAACGTGGGGCCGAACACGGTGACCGATCGACCATCCGAGAAGTTGACGATCAGGGGGCCGTGGAAGGTCGGCTCCCAGTAGGTGGGGACGAGGGTGCTCGCGGCGTGATAGTCGCGGGCGGTGGCGACGGCAGACCCGGAGCCCGGCTCGCGCATCGCGTCCACGTACAGCGGAGCGAGCGGGAACGGATCGAGCCAGCGCGCGGGCTCGAACGGGACGCGCTCGACAGCCCAGCCGTTCGCGTGATACCCAGCCATGTAGATCCAGCGCATCGCGGGATCGACCGACGGGAACGCGACGCCAGTCACCATGTTCGTCACCTGCCGAACCGGTCCCGTCTGGCCATTCGCGTCAACCGCGACCGCCATCACGTTCGGGATGCCGGAGCGATCGGAGGACCAGAGCAGGTACCCGCCGTCCACCGTCCAGGTCGGGGCGAGATCCACCGCCCGGTCGTCGGTCACCTGCTGGACGACGCGCCCGGTGGCCGCGTCCAGGATGACGATATCGAACGAGCGGGCGGCGCGGTGGCGCGCGGCGGCGATCCAGCGGCCATCGGGCGAGGCCGCGGGGGACGACCAGACCACGTCCGGATCCCTGGGCACGACCGGAGTCACCGTGCCCAAAGCGAGATCGACCCGGACCAGCTCGGTCGTGCCCTCCGCGCTGCGGATCGCGAGGACCGACCGGCCGTCGGGCTCGGCCGCCGGATGGTCGAGGCGCGCATCCTCGGTGATTCGGGTCGAGCCTCCGTCGGGATCGATCCGGTACAGGTCGCTATAGAGATGATACGGATCCGCGTAGTCGAGCTGCGCGACCACGATCGAGCCGTCGGGCATCCAGGTGAAGAACGACGCGTCGTTGGTGCGCGCGAGCTGGCGCGACGCGGAGCCGTCGGGCGCGGTGACGCGGACCTGCGGATCGGTGAGGCCGTCGGCGCGTGCGAACGCGAGCGTGGTGCCGTCGGGCGAGACGCGCGGAGTTAGGACGTAGTACGCGTCGGCCGCGATCGTCTCCGGAGTCGTGATGGGCGCGCGTGCCTGTAGCGAGGCCCGCGTCGCCACGGCCTGGGTTTCGAGCTCCGCCTTCCACAGGCGCCATTCGTCGGAGAGCGACGTGCCGAGCGCCTTCTCCGCGGCGGCATTGAGCCGATACGGGACGGTCTGGTCAGCGATCGCGTCGATCAGGCCGCCGAGCGCCTCGGGCTCGTGACGTGTCATCAGCCACTGGAAGAACCGCGATCCGTACACGTACGGCCGATCGCCCGCGGGCCAGATCGGGGAGTGACCCGAGGCCTCGTCGATGTCCTCGAGCGCGCCCTCGAGCGCGGCCGTGCGGAGTTGCATGTCGTGGTACGTGCCCTCGGCGCGACCGGACTCCGTGAGCGCGGTCTCGTAGTAGACCGCGAGACCCTCGGTGACCCAGCCGGGTGTGCCCTGATTCGGGAAGAACGGCCACTGGACGGGCACGCGGCCGAAGACGCCACGCAGGATCCTGCCGAGGGGACCGGCGGTTTCAAACTGAAAAACGTGTGTGAGCTCGTGCGTGATGACAAGCTCCATCCACTTGTCGTAGTACGTGAGACCGTATCCGTCCACCGGAGGGCGCGCGTAGACCACGATGCGCTTCCGCGGGGCGACCCCGGCGAAGCCGTTCGAGTGATCCACGTGGTCGGTGAGCACCAGATCGATCGGACCGCTCGGCGTCTCGATGCCGGCCGCGGAAAGCTTTCCCCAGGCACGGTCGGCGAGCCACCCGGCGCGCCGGGCGAGCGGCTCGAGCCCGTTCGGGAACGTGACCCGGAAGTGCCCGGTCTCGAACGACCGCCAGTCCTCGTTGGGGGGGACCTGGGCCGCGGCACTGGCGGGAAAGAGGAGGAGGGCGAGCAGCGCCAGGAGGGACGGGGCGCGGAGCTTGCCGCAGTCAGCGCGCACCGCCACCGTTGATCTCTTCATTCCAGGGAGTAGGAGCGGACATGGACGAGCAGGACAACGTCTGGTATCGCCTGGGCTACACGATCGCGCAGGCGCGGGGAAAGCTACCTCGGGCGGGCTCGAGTCCTGCATCCGTGCGCACCCTGGCTGAGCGGGAGACGCCCCGCAAGGTGCGAGCCGCACAGAAGCCTCGGCCAGAGCCAGACCCCAGCGAGCGGAACAGCACGCCGACTCATGAGGAACCAGTGGACAATCCGCTGAAGCGTAGATCACCCACCGGCGAGCCGTGGGACGCCGTGATCGCGGCCGGCGCGACCGCGCTGATCGGTCATTTCGTGCAGGGACTCCCGCACAAACGGAAGCCCGGAATGATGCGGCTCGTGCGCGCGGGCGCGGCGGGTGCCGGCGCGGCGATCGTGAGCGAGCTGATCCGCTCGTTCCGGTCCGGCGGGATCCAGAAGAGCGAGCTGTTGACGCTGGCCAAGGATGCGGCGCTCTCGGGAGCCGCGCGCGGGCTGCTCTACGGCACGCTGCTGGAGCCACGGATTCCGGGGCCGCCGATCGTGCGCGGCGCCGCCTACGGGTACATCGAGCATCTCGTGACACCGTACGGCGGCCTCACCAACATGCTCGGAGCCGCCGCGCCCCACCGGAGCCTCCCGTTCATCGCCGATCTGCTCGACGAGCTCGATCCGGCGGAAGAGACGCTCGCGGAGCACATCATCTTCGGAATCACGATGGCGGCGCTGTATGGCGCGCTGCCGGCCGATCCCGAGGAAGAAGACGATGACGAGGACGAAGAAGACGAGGACGAAGAGTAGCTCTCAGCGAAATCCCACCAGCAGCGGAATCTGCTCGGTGCGTCCGGACCGCTCCGTCAGGGGCGTCGGCCGCGTCAGCTCGGGCGGGCACCGCTTCATCGCCACCGACACCTGCCCGTTCTCCTCCCTGACCTCGGCCTCGATCCGGTTCTCCGGCGGCATGATCCCGAGCATCGTCGTCTGCGGCTTGTCGGGGGGCCCGAATCCCTGCAGGGAGCAGAATGACCCGCCCTTCTTGATGAGCGCCTCGGCGATGTACACGCTCGCGGCATCGTCGAGGTAGTCCATCAGCACGTAGCGCGCTCCGACTGAGTCCGCGAACGCCAGGAACCGCTCCGAATCCTTGGTGAACCGGAACGTCTCCGACGGTAGCCCGCTCTCCACGTAGAAGATGCGCGGCTTCCGCGTCAGCACGATCGCGCTGTCGGGCAGGTGGGCGCCGCTCCACAGCGCGGCCTCGACGAACTCGTTGGTGCGCGGACCCCAGCAGGCGAACGAGCCGTCCGTCCGCACCATCGAGCTGCATCCGGCGGCGAGCCGCACCTCACGCGTCCACGCCCCGAGCGCGGGAATCGCGAGCACCGCGACCGTGAGGCCAATCGCGACCTTGGGGAGCGGATCGGTCAGGCGCTGGGCCTGCTGGACGACCACCTCGCCCGCGTAGAACAGGAGCAGCGGGAAGAGCGGGAGCGCGAAGCGGTCGCCGGACCACACCTGGGGCCAGAGCAGGATCAGGCCCAGGTACATCGGCACGAACAACTCGGCGACCCCCGGGCTCTTCAGCCGGCGCACCCAGCCCCAGACCGCGAGCACGAACAGCGCGATGCCGATCAGCATGACGGGGACGCCGAAGCGGAGTCCCGTGAACCCGACCGGGACGTAGCGCGTCACGTAGCCCAGCGCGTTCTGCGCGACGCGGGCCGCCAGGCCGCCGAACGAGACGCGGCCGAGGTCGGGCTCGTACGGGTTGATCATCCAGAACTCGCTCATGTACTGCGCGCCCTGATTCGCGCGGAGCGACCAGACCAGAGCGAACGCGCCGATCCCGCCGGCCATCGCGGCGGCCGCGCGCCACCGCTTCTGGAGGAGCAGCCAGATGCCTGCGGCCACGAGCAGCGGGAGCCCCGCCTCGCGCGTGAAGTAAGCGAGCCCGGTCGCGACCGCGCCCAGCGCGAGCCAGAGCCTGGTGTCCGGGCGCGGCGCGCTCGAGTCAGGCGGCGGCGTGAGCACGCGCACGCGGTCGTACGCCCAGAGCGCGACGAACGTGAGCGCGACGAACGGCGGATCGGACAGCTCCCAGTGGCTCGCCCAGAGCACCGCGTTGGACGCGGCGACCAGCAGCGCGACGATCGCGCCGAAGGGATCTCCCCTGCGCTGTCGGACCCACATGTACGCGGCCATGACGGACAGCGTGGTGAACAGCGCGGGCACGACCTTGAGCGCGGCCCAGGTCTTCGCGCCCAGCGTGATCGCGATCGCGAGCAGCGCGGGGAAGACGGGCGGATACTTGGTGTGCGGCGGCTGACCGGGCTGCCAAAGGTCCTGGTACGTGCCGCGGTCGAGCATCGAGTGCGCGAGCGTCACGTAGCCCGCGGTGTCGCCGCCGTTGTGCGCCGCACGGTTGAACGCCGTGAGCATGAGCGCGAGCTGGAGCACTAGCACGCCGATGCCCCAGAGGGGGAGGCGTCGTGCGGCCGATTCGGTGGCGCCCGCCGTCGCCTTTGGCTCTGCGCGCTCCTTGTTCCTTCCCTTCTTCGCCACGTCTTCTCCCGCGTCTACGGCGTTCCGCCGGCTCGTCCCGGCGTGAATGAGCCTAGCACGCGCGGGCCGTCCGCGCCGGTGGCCTCGGGCACGCTGGCGGCAGCGCCGAGCAGATGCGCCCACGCGAGCACGGCGAACGCCGCGGCTTCGCGCGCGTCGGGGCTCATGCCGAGCGCCTGCTCGTCCGCGACCGGAATCGAGCCCAGCTCGGCCTGGATCGCCTGCACGAGCGTGGGATTCCGCGCGCCGCCGCCCGTGAGGATCACCTCGTCCACGCCGCGCGGGATCACCCAGCGCCGGTACGCGTCGCCGATGCTGCGCGCGGTGAACGCGGTCAGCGTGGCGAGGAGGTTCGCCCAGGTCCGTTCGCTGGTGTCGGCCAAGTTCGCCACGAGGCCGTCGATCAGCCCGTGGCCGAAACGCTCGCGGCCGGTCGAGCGGGGCGGCTCCAGGTTGAAGAACGCGTCTGACATGAGGCGGTCGAGCAGGACCCCGTCCACGCGCCCGCTCGCGGCGATGCGGCCGTCCAAATCGGAGCGCTGGCGGCCCTCGGTGGCGCGCTCGGCGGCGAGGTCCAGGAGCGCGTTGCCCGGACCGGTGTCGAACGCGAGCAGCGGTTCGCTCGAGCCGCGCGCGGGGAGCCAGGTCACGTTGCCCATCCCGCCGATGTTCTGGAGCGCGCGGCGCTTTCCCGGCGCCGCGAACAGGATGCGGTCCGCGAACGGAACGAGCGGCGCGCCCTGCCCGCCCGCGGCCATGTCGCGCGTGCGGAAGTCGGCGACCACGTCGATGCCGGTCAGCTCGGCGAGCGTGGACGCGTCGCCCAGCTGGAGCGTCGAGCCGCGGCGGCGCGCGTTGGGCGGAATGTGCCAGATGGTGTGGCCGTGCGAGCCGATGAGCGCGACCTCGGCGGCGTCCACACCCGCTTCGCCGAGCAGGATGAGCGTGGCCTCGCCGAACCATTCGCCCAGCTCGGCGTGGAGGCGGCAGAGCAGCTCGGGGGTGCCGCCCTCGACCGCCTGCCTGATGAGCGCGCGGCGCTCGTCGGCGTAGGGGTCGGAGCGGAACGCGAGGAGCGACCACTCTGCGTCGGCGGGCGTGCCGTCGATCTCGAGCAGCGCCGCGTCGATGCCGTCCATCGAGGTGCCTGACATGAGCCCGACGACTTTCATAGCGGAATCACCCGCCCTACCACACCGCCCGCCTCGTCGAGCTGCTGCTTCGCCTCCGCGCGAGTCACGTTGCGCCCATGCATGACGAGCGCGGTCTTCACGTGGCCGCCCGCGCGCTCGAGCAGTGTCGTCGCGGCGGCGCGCTCCATCCCGGTGGTCTCCATCAGGATGCGCTCGCCCCGGTCCTGTAGCTTCTGGCAAGTCACCTGGAGATCGACCATCAGGTTCCCCAGCACCTTGCCCATCAGCACCATCGCGCCGGTGGTGATCGTGTTGAGCACCATCTTGGTCGCGGTGCCGGCCTTCATGCGCGTGGAGCCCGTGATCACCTCGGGGCCGACCAGCGGCGCGATCACGACGTCGTGCGCGGCGATCAGCTCGGGGCTCGGATAGGTGCAGAGGAGGAAGCCGGTCCTGGCGCCGAGCTCGCGGGCGCGGCGGGTCGCGCCGTGCACGTAGGGCGTCGTCCCCGAGGTCGCGATGCCGAGCACGAAATCGCTCGGGCCCACCTTCTTCTCGTCGATCGCGGCGGCGCCGTCCTCGGGACGGTCCTCGGCGCCCTCCTGAGCGCGCACGAGCGCGGCCATGCCTCCGGCGATGATGCCCTGGACCATCTGCGGATCGGTGCCGTAGGTGGGCGGCATCTCGGCGGCGTCGAGCACGCCGAGCCTGCCCGACGTGCCGGCGCCCACATAGATGAGGCGGCCGCCCGCGCGGAACGCCGCGACGGCCAGCTCCATCGCGCGCGCGATGGACTCCCGCTCCTCGCCGACCGCCTGCGCGACCATGCGGTCCTCGGCGTTGATCAGATCCGCGATTTCGGGGGCCGAAAGGCGGTCGATCTCCCGCGAGCGGGGGTTCCTCTGCTCGGTCAGTCGTGGATCGGACATGATGCTCGCGCCCCCACGGGCGTCGCTGCTATGTTCGTCTCCCCCATGAGCTTCCGAGGGCATACCGGTGGCAGAAGCTAACATGACCCTGATGGATCGCGCCCGTTCCCTGGCCGCCGAGCTGGTGGAGCTGAGGCGCGACCTGCATCGCCATCCCGAGCTCTCCTTCCAGGAGCATCGGACGGCCGCGCTCGTGGCCGACCGGCTGACCGCGCTCGGCCTCTCGCCCAAACGGGGCGTCGGACGCACCGGCGTGACGGCCGACATCGAAAACGGGAAGGGCCCGGTGGTGGGGCTGCGCGCCGACATGGACGCGCTCCCCATCCAGGAGCAGCCCGACCACGACTACGGCTCGACCGTGCCGAACGTGATGCACGCGTGCGGGCACGACTTCCACACCGCGGGCCTGATCGGCGCCGCGCAGCTGCTGCTGGCCGAGCGCGCCGCAGGGCGCCTTCCGAAAGGCACCGTGCGGCTCCTCTTCCAGCCGTCCGAGGAAGCGCTCGACGACGACGGGAAGAGCGGCGCGACGCGCATGATCGAGGACGGCGCGCTGGAGAAGATCGATGCGATCGTGGGGCTCCACGTGGGCGGGCACCTGCCGAAGGGAAAGTTGTTCATCGCCGAGGGCTCGATCATGGCGGGCTCGGACGAGATCCACGTCGAGGTGAAGGGTAAGAGCTCGCACGCGGCCCACCCCGAGCAGGGGATCGACGCGCTCGTGCTCGCCGCGCAGGGCGTGATCGCGTGTCAGCAGGCGGTGTCGCGCTCGATCTCGCCGATGGATCCCGGGGTTGTCACGTTCGGCACGATCCACGGAGGACGCGCGAACAACGTGCTGGCCGACTCGGTGAAGCTGCACGGCACGCTGCGCTACTTCCGCGAGGAAGTGCGCGAGCAGCTCTCCAACGCGGTGACGGGGGCGTTCAAGGGGCTCGAGGCGCAGGGCGCCAAGGTGGACGTGCGGATCGTGAAGGGCTATCCGCCGGTGGTGAACGACTCGGAAGTGACCGAGATCGTGCGCCGCTCCTCCGAGGCGCTCGCGGGAAGGGACGCGGTGCTGCCGATGGAGCGCTGGATGGCCGCAGAGGACTTCGCGTTCCTCGCGCGCAAGGCGCCGGGCTGCTTCGTGTGGCTCGGCGCCGCGATGAAAGAGCCGCGGGAGCACCACAATCCGCGCTTCG
>CAMCNM010000001.1 GCA_945876015.1 Gemmatimonas phototrophica | reverse complement strand
CACCGCGTGGTCCCCCACCCGCTCCAGGTCGTTCGCGACCTTGAGCGTCGCGACCACCTGGCGGAGGTCGCGCGCCATCGGCTGCTGGAGCGCCAGGAGCTCCATGGCGCGCTCGTCGATCTCGATCTCGAGCTGGTCCACCCGGTCGTCCTCCGCCTTGACCCACTCGGACGGCTTCGGATCGCGCCGCTCGAGCGCGTGGACCGACACGCGGACCAGCTCCTCGACGATGCCGGCCATCTCCAGGAGCTTGTCCTGGAGGCCGTCCAGCTCGTCGTGGAAGCGGCGCCGCCGGCGCTGCTGCTCTGGTAGCATCATCCGAACCTCCCCGTCACGTAGGACTCCGTCCTCTCCTCTTTCGGGTTCGTGAAGATCGTGTCGGTCGGCCCGTACTCGATCAGCTCGCCCATATAGAGGAACGCCGCGTAGTCCGAGATGCGCGCGGCCTGCTGCATGTTGTGGGTGACGATCACGATCGTGTAGCGCTCCTTCAGCTCCCAGATGAGATCTTCGATCTTCTGCGTCGCGATGGGGTCGAGCGCGGAGGCCGGCTCGTCCATGAGGACGATCTCCGGCTTCACGGCCAGCGTACGCGCGATGCAAAGCCGCTGCTGCTGTCCGCCGGACAACGTGTACGCCGATTCCGACAGGCGGTCGCTCACCTCGTCCCACAGCGCCGCCGCGCGGAGCGACTCCTCGACGAGATCGTCGAGATCGCCCTTGAAGCCCTGGATGCGGGGGCCGAACGCGGCGTTCTCGTAGACCGACTTGGGAAACGGGTTCGGCTTCTGGAACACCATCCCGATACGCCGGCGCACCTCGACCGGATCGACGTCGGAGTCGTAGAGGTTCTGTCCGTGGAACAGAACCTCGCCCTCGATGCGGGCGCCGATCACGAGGTCGTTCATCCGGTTGAAGCAACGGAGCAGCGTGCTCTTGCCGCAGCCCGACGGCCCGATGAGCGCGACCACCTGGTGCGCGGGAATCACCAGGCTGACGTCCTTCACGGCCTGCTTCTCCCCGTAGAATACGGAGAGATTGCGGGCCTCGAGCGCGGGGGCGTGGCCGCCGGTGTCGATCTCGTGAACGGTGGCCACTAGTGCCGTCTCTGGTAGCGGTTTCGTAGGAAGATCGCGACGCCGTTCATTGCGAGGAGCATGGCGAGCAACACGAGGATCGCGCCAGCGGCGAGCTGGCGGAACTCCTCCTGAGGACGAGAAACCCAGTTGAAGATCTGGAGCGGCAGCACCGTGAACTGATCGAGCGGCCCCTGCGGCGTGAACGCGACGAACGAGAGCGCGCCGATCATGATCAGCGGCGCGGTCTCTCCCACGGCGCGGGAGAGCGCCAGGATCGTCCCGGTCAGGATGCCGGGCAATGCCATCGGCAGCACCTGGAGCCGCACCGCCTGCCAGCGCGTCGCGCCGAGCCCGTACGCCGCCTGACGGATCGAATCGGGCACCGCCCGGATCGCCTCCTGGGAGGCGAGGATGATGACCGGGAGGATCAGGAGCGACAGCGTGAGCGCGCCGGACAGCAGGCTCCGGCCGAGCCCCATCGCGCGCACGAAGAGGGCGAGCCCGAGGATGCCGTATACGATGGAAGGCACCCCGGCGAGGTTCGCGATGTTGGTCTGGATGGTCGTCGTGATCCAGCTCTTGGGCGCGTATTCCTCGAGGTAGATCGCCGCGCCCACCGAAAGGGGGAACGCGATGACCGCGGTGAGGGCTAGCATCCAGAGGCTCCCCACCAGGGCGGCCTTGATCCCCGCCCTCTCCGGGATACGCGACGCGAAGCTCGTCAGAAAATCGCGGTCGATCTGACCGAGGCCGTCGTGCAGCACCTGGCCCAGAAGCACGACCAGCGAGAGCACGCCCACCATCGCCGCGCCCGCACAGAGGACGTGGAACGCGAGGCCCAGGGTCCGGCGCCGGCGCTCGCCCAGCGTGGTCTGCGCGCCGAGCCGGATGGGCGGTTCGCGCGGCTCTTCCGCCCCGGTCTCGTCCACCGCCTCGCGAGCGAGCGCGGTGATCTCGGCGTGCTGGGGACCGCGCGGACGAAGGTCCAACGGCTCCCGCTCGTCGAGGGATTTCTCACCACTCCGCCGGCGGGACCGTCCGCCCGAGCGCACGCTCTCCGCCACTACTCGTAGACCTCGCGGAAGCGCCTCATCACCCACTGCGACAGAATGTTCATCGCGAGCGTGATGAGGAAGAGCGTGAACGCCACGGCGAAGAGCGTCTGGTAGACGATCGTTCCCTGCGGGGTGTCGCCCAGGCTCACCTGGACGACGTACGCCGTCATCGTCTGGATCGACTTGAGCGGATTGGCCGTGAGCTGCGCCAGGTTGCCGGCGGCGATCGACACCGCCATCGTCTCGCCCACCGCGCGGCTAATCGCGAGGATGAACGAGGCGACGATCCCGGAGAGGGCGGCGGGCACCACCACACGTAGCGATACCTCGAGCTTGGTCGCGCCCAGCCCGAACGCGCCCTCGCGCAGCGCCTGCGGAACCGCCCGCAGCGCGTCCTCCGACAGGGACGACACGGTCGGGATGATCATGATTCCCACCACCACCGCCGCCGACGCCGCGTTGAAGATGTCGGTCTCGGGGAAGAACTGGCGGATCAGCGGGGTGATGAACGTCAGCGCGAAGTAGCCGTAGACTACCGTCGGGACGCCCGCGAGAAGCTCGAGCGTGGGCTTGAGCACGGAACGCGTGCGATGGCGCGCATACTCGCTCATGTAGATCGCGGTCAGCAGCCCGATGGGCACCGCGACGATCGCCGCCCCCGTCGCGATCAGGAGCGAGCCGGCCGCGAGCGGCAGGACCCCGAAGTGCTTTTCGCCGAACTGGGGAGTCCACTCGGTTCCCGTCAGATATTCGACGATCGAAACCTCGGAGAAGAAGCCCAACGTCTCGCGCAGGAGGATGCACACGATGCCCGCGGTGACGAGCGTGGACAGACCGGCGCACGCGAACAGCGCCCAGCCGATCGCGCGCTCCTTCATGTCGCGCGTGCGATCGTGGTTTAGACGCCTGGGGCCGGGGGATGACCCCGGCCCCAGTGCAAGCGTACTGGTCCCGCCTTCCGTCATTGTGTCGGAGCCGCGCTGTCCGTGGTGGGTGCCGCCGGAGCGCCGACGGGCGCGTCCAGAGCCTGGAGGTTCTGCTGGTACTGCGCGTCATCGAGGGCCAGGTACCCGGTCGTGGGTACGATCGCCTTCGCCTCGTCCATGAAGAACCGGATGAACTCCTTCACCTCGGGACGGGCCATCGAGGCCCGCTTCACGTACAGGAGCAGAGGCCGGGACAGCGGAGTGTAGGTCTGGTTCGTGATGGTCTCGTCGGTCGGCTGGATGCAGCCTGTGCCGCTATCGACGCCGACCACCTTGAGCTTGTCCAGGTTCTTGCTCACGTAGGCGTGGCCGAAGTAGCCGAGAGCGAACTGATCACCCGCGACACCCTGCACGAGCACGTTGTCGTCCTCGCTCGCCTGATAGTCCGGCCGGCTCGACTTCGCCTTTCCATTGATGACCTCGGTGAAGTAGTCGAACGTGCCCGAATCCGTGCCGGGGCCGTACAGCTTGATCGGCTGGGCCGGGAAGTCGGAGCGGACGTCGCGCCACGATGTCACCTTGCTGTTCGGCTCCCAGATCTTCTTGAGCTCGGCCACGGTGAGGCACTCGGCGAAATCGTTCGAGGGGTTCACCACGATCGAGAGTCCGTCCCACGCGACCGGCATCTCCACGAATTCGATTCCGGCCGCGGCGCAGGATTCCCGCTCGGCGTCGGTGATCGGCCGTGAGGCATCCGATATGTCGGTCTCGCCAGCGCAGAACCGTTTGAAGCCGCCGCCGGTGCCGGCGATGCCCACCGTCACGCGGACCCCGGGATTCGCACCCTGGAACTCCTCGGCCATCGCCTCGCTGATCGGCGCCACGGTGCTCGATCCATCCACGGCCACCGCGCCGGAAAGGGCCGATGCGGCGGGCGCCTCCTCTTCCTTTCCAGCGCAGCCGGACAGTGCCAACACACCAGCCAAGGCGAGGGCCGAAAGTCTGGTCTTCATCGTTTGGTCGGGCTCCGACTGAGGGATCGCGAGTTCGCATCTAGCTTAGGGCGGCCCCGAGGCTGATCTGCCACGGATGTGTAACGAAACGGTAACACAGGCCCTGGGATCAGACTGCTTCTTCGGGGTCGTGCGGGAGCGTGAACCATATCGCTGTCCCTTTTCCCAACTCACTTTCTGCCCCTACCTGACCGCCCATGGCCACCACCATGTGACGAACGATGGCAAGGCCTAGACCGGTGCCACCCTCGGTGCGGGCCCGGGACGAATCCGCGCGGTAGAATCGCTCGAAGATCCGGGGGAGCGACTTCGAGGGAATGCCGGCCCCCGTGTCCCTCACCTCTACCCGAACCTTCTCGCCCTGTACCTCGGTCCGGACGATGATCGATCCGCTTCGGGGCGTGTAACGCAGCGCGTTTTCGAAGAGGTTACGGAAGACCTGTCGGAGCCCTTGCTCGTCGGCGAGCGCGCTCCCGGTACCCTCGACCACGAAGCGGACACCCGCACCCTGCGCGCGCTCCGCGAAGTCGGCCCAGCTCTCCCTCACCACCTCCTCGACATCGATCTCCTCGCGACGCGCCGACCACGCGCCGGACTCGAGCCGCGAGAGGTCCAACAGATCCTCGACCATGCGCTGGAGCCGTAGCGTGTTGTCGCGGATCGAGGTGAGGAATTCCTTGCGCAGGGAGTCCGGCGGATCGTCCTCGAGCAGGGTTTCGGCGAAGCCACGGATCGTCGTGAGCGGCGTCTTGAGCTCGTGCGACGCGTTGGCGACGAAGTCGCGTCGCACCTGCTCGAGGCGCCGCATCTCGCTCACGTCGAGGAACGTGACCACCGACCCGCCCTGGTCGAGCAGCCGGGCAGACACGATCAGGTGCCGCTCGCCCATGCCCACCTCGCGTGCGCGGAACGGCCGCACGACCGACCCCTCGAGCAGATCGCGCAGCTCCGGATGCCGAACCATCGCACCCACGGGCGCGAAGGCGGACGCGTGGGGAAGGTGGAGGAGGGCGCGCGCCGCCCGATTGGTGCGCAGGATGCGGGCATCCTCGGTGAGCGCGATTACGCCCTCGGCCATGGCGTCGATCAGAGCCTGCATCTCGTCGCGCTCGCGTCCGAGCTCGGTGAGCCTCGCCTTGAGCTCGTCGGTCAAGCGATTGAATGCCGCACCCAGCTCGTCCAGCTCCGCCACCGTGACGTTGCGGGGAGCCCGGCGGCTGAAGTCTCCGGCGGCGAGGCCGCGCGCCCGATCGGTGAGCACGACCAGCGGCTGCGCGAACGCGCGGCCGAGCAGGTAGGCGACCACCAGCGCGAGGATGACACCGCCGAATCCTGCGAGCATCACGACGCGTCGGGTGCGCGCGACGGCGTCGTCGATGTCGGAGAGGGGCTCGGCGATGCGTAGGATCATCGGCACACCACCGACCAGCACCCGCCGTGCGGCGTACATGGTCGGCGGATCATCACCCACCTCGGCGACGCCAGCGTAGACCTCGCCGCCGGCCGCCGCCCGCACCTCCGGTCGCTCCGCCTGGCTCGGAACGCCGCCCAAACGTTCGATGCGAACATCGGAATCGCCCACGACCTGGCCATCGAGCGTGATCACCGACACGCGCGAGCCGATCTGGGTGGTAACGAAGCGCGCCAAGTCCTGGGGGGATCCGTCGAACGTTTCGGCGACCGAGCCCGCCAGCGCGAGCTCACGGATGAGCGCAGTGCGCATCGACTCGGTCAGCTCGCGGCGGAAGCCGCGGCCGGCCAACACCACCACCGCGACCACGAGGAAGCCCACGACGCCGATGAAGCCGGCGAAGAGTGGGTGGTGGATCCTCAGGCGCATGGTCGCCTCGCGCGGCGGCGGCCCCGCGCCGGTGCGCGAAAAGTCACGCGCGGGCGGGGGGTACCGAGGTCAGCTACGGTCTTCCGGAGTCCGGAAACGATAGCCGAACCCGCGCACAGTCTCCACCCAATCCCCAACTTCACCGAGCTTCGAGCGGAGGCGGCGCACATGCATGTCCACCGTGCGGGTCTGCAGGCGATCCGAGATCTCGGACCGGACGTCCCACGCCTTCTCGAGCAGCTGCCGACGGCTCTGGGTCCGGCCTTTGCGCTCGAGCAGCGCCACGAGCAGCCGGAACTCGGTCGGGGTCAGCGTTACCTCGTCTCCGTCCAGAGTCACCTGATGCGCCGCGAGATCCACGCGCAGAGGACCCGCCCGGAGGATGCGGCCGCCGGTCGGCGTACCGGTGTCGCGAGCCCGGCGCAGGATCGAGTGGACCCGCAGGACCAGCTCACGCGGTGAGAACGGCTTGGTGAGGTAGTCGTCGGCGCCGAGCTCGAGCCCCTCGATGCGATCCTCCTGCTCTCGTCTCGCGGTCAGGACGAGCACGGGCACCCCGCGTGTCGCGGACTCGCTCTTGAGGGTCTTGAGGACCTCGTCGCCAGAGACGCCCGGAAGCATCCGGTCGAGGACGACCAGGTCTGGCACTTCGCGACCGACCGCGGTGAGCGCTTCGGTTCCGGTCGCCGCCGTTTCGACACGGAAACCCTCCCGCGTGAGCTGATACGCGATCAGAGCTGCGATGTCCGGCTCGTCCTCGACCACCAGGACGCGGGGCGTCTCCTGGGGCTTGGCAGCAGACGACTCCATGACCCTCCGCAGCACCGGTTTGGACATTCAGCTCTCCCTTGCGAATCAGCACCCAGGCCAGCCGTGCCGTGGTCGTCCAATCCTGGCTGGCGTCCCCGTCCGCAAGTTCCCTTCGGAACTGAAGATAGGTCCAGCGCGCACGGGGTGGCGAGCGGGCCCCGGTCTCCAGGGGCTCCGGCGTTACAGGTACCATAGGTCACCTTTGTAACGGATTGGCGCCGGGTTACATAACGAACGCGTCAATTAGCCGGCTTCAGACATCGGGCCGCGACCGCACGATGCGTCGCTCAAACCCCCTCTCACCTCCCTGACCCTCCGCAACTCCCGCCCCGGAGGGCCGTCTGCAACAATTTATGTCACAGCCTTGGAACGGCTGGCGGACGGTACTACGATGGACGGGTAGCCGAGGAGCCGTTCCTGGGCAGACGAGGGCGATATGAAGCTCTTCTCGTTGTGTCTGGCCGTCGCGCTGGCGGCGACGGTCGAGGGTGCCGCGGGTCAGGAAGCCACCCGGCGGCTCGACCTCGCAGAGGTGCGCGTGACCGAGTCTCGCCTCGCGCGGGCGTTCGGTCGCCTGATCGACGGCTCCCCCAGCGCCGCGCGGGTCCTCGGCGACCTCGCGGCGAGCGGCCTCCCCCTCGCCATCGGCCGGCCGGCAGATCTGGCGGCACTGCCCGACGCCGAGGGCGGGCCCGCCCCGCTGGAACGCACCGCGCTCCTCGCGGGGAGCGAGCCGGGAAGGAGGGAGTCCCCCGCCCGGGTGGTCTTCCGGCTCGCCTACGACGGGACCGTCGAGCGCGCCTGGATCGCGGTAGACGTAGACGCGATGGAGCGCCTGGAGCGCAGGGGCAGGAGCGATGAAGCGCGCGAGCGCCTCGACGACGATTTGCTCGCCACCCTCGCTCACGAGTTCGTCGCGCACGTCGGCAGCGTGGCGCTCACCCGGAGCATGGCCGACTTCTGCGACGACCCGCCGGTGGGCCACCACACCCACGAGGCCTTCGCCTGCTCGCTCCGCGTCGAGAACCGCGTGCGCTCGGAGCTGAACCGGGCGCTCGGCCTCACCGGCCCCCGCCGCCTGCCGCGGCGCGACAACTACTCGTTCGATGTGATGAACTTCAGCCGCGGATGGGCGGAGCGCCCCGAAGCGCGCTAGAAGTCGTTCCCGTAGCTGAGGATCGCGAAGCGGCCGCCTCGCTCGAGGATCGAGCCGAAGATGGGGAGCTCGGCCGGCTCGCCCGGCTCGCGCGAGACCTGAACGAGGCACTCCGTCCAGACCCGGTTCTCGCCCTCCACAATGGGCTCGGCCCCGCAGCGGTACCCCCGGTACTCCAGCTTCCTCCCACCCATCTCGCGCAGGGCCCGGAACACGCCCTGTCGATTGCCCTCCTGGACCCGGAACCACGCGAGGCTGGGGGCCAGCTCGTATGGCGGCTGCGCCACCTTGGCCGTCGGGAAGTAGAGCCAGGCGTATTCCGGCAGGTTCACCGCCAGTTGCTCGAAGCGGAGCGTGTCGCTCGCCTCGAGCGCGAGGATGACCTCATGGACGAGCTCGTCGCGGGTGGCCGCTCCGCTCGAGAGCCCGGAGGGTTCCTCGCTTCCCGCGCGGAAGCGCGCGAGCATCACGTCCATCGGGAAGACGCTATCGACGACTCCTGGGGAGGAATCGGCGGCCGCGGTTTTGGCCGGGGGCTCGGCGCCGCGGTCGCAGCCCGCGAGAACGGCTACGACCAGGACGACCTGCGTGATCGACCGGCCACGAATCGGGTTCATGCTTCGCATCATCCTGTGATGATAGCAGACGGCCGGGGCGTTGGGACGCCCCGGCCGCCGCTTGGTCGTGCGCTCTGGGCTACTTACGCAGCCAGGACGTCCAACCCTCGTACCACCGAGCCGCCGCCGCCGGATCGACCGCGCCGACGTACGCCGTGGCGGTCACCGTCCCACCGAAGTAGCTGGCCGTGCGTCCCGCGATCTTCGTTCCCGTGAAGGTATTCAGACCGGCCGTCGCGGCCGGGGAAGACGCAGCCGGCTGCAGGTTCAGCGCGGCCGGGGTGACCGGATCGGTCGTCCTGGTCGGCAGCGCGCCCGGGAAGACCGCGGCCGCCGTGGCCGTCGAGACCTTCCATGCCGCGCCGTTGGTCTGGAGCTGGTCGCCGAACCGTCCCGCGGCCGCCGCCTCGAAGTTGGAACCGTTGTCGGCCAGGATCAGGCCGCGGATCATGAGCGAGTCCGCCGCCAGCAGCGTGCCGGTGTCCGTATCGCGGATGCTCACGCCCACGCCCGGCCAGCGTGCGATGATGCCGTTCACCAGGTAGCCGCCCGTGCCGCGGCGGAGCACCGCGCCGTTTCCGTCGGTCGGCGTGAACACACCGGCGCCGGGACCGATCAGCGTGTAGTTCGCCCAGACAGGCTGGGAGAACGGCGCGTTCGCGAACGTGCAGCCAGCCACCGCGCTGTCGCAGCCGTCGCCCTCGAACCCGCGCGGATCGGTCGAGACCGAGCCTGTGCCGGCCTTGGGACTGATCACAGAGGTCTGCAGCGCGATCAGGAACTGGCCGCGGCCCTGGTAGCCCTCCGTCCAGTCGAAGTGGTCATCGCCGGACTCGAACGAAACCAGGTGGCCGACGTCCACGCCGCCGCCCCAGAACTCGAACGAGTCGTCCAGCCCGGCCATCGACTGCACGTAGTCCAACGTGGTGCCCCGACCGACCCCGTACATCGAAATCGTGTTCAGCTCCTGGCCGGCTCCGTTCGAGACGTCGTATCCGGCGAACTCGACGCGCACGTACTTGAGCGAGCCCGAGTTGTCGTTGAAGTTGTTGCCGCCCGCGTAGTTCTCGGCGGCGCCCGTCGGACCCTCGGTGAAGATCGGGTTCGCGGTCCGGTTGATCGGCGCGTTGCCGATGATGATCAGGCCGCCCCAGTCACCGGGGAGACGGTTGCCGGCCGAGCGCTGCGACGTGAATACGATCGGAGCCGTCACGGTGCCTTCGGCCATGATCTTCGAGCCGCGCAGGATCCAGAGCGAGCTGCCGGCCACCAGCGTGTCGCCCACGATCTTGGTGCCGGGCTGGATGGTGAGCGTCGAGCCGTTGCTCACCTTCACGTAGCCCTGCAGGACGTAGGTGGTGTCGGCGAAGAAGGTGCGACTGAGCGGGACGCCGGTCACCACTGCGACCTTGGCCGCCGGAGTCCCGGTCGTCACGGAGACTTCCGTGCTGTTGGCGCTCTTATTGGAGCCCTGAACCGCGCGCACCACGTAGCGGTAGAGGGTGCCGGTCTTCAGGCCGCTGTCGTCATAGACCGTCGCCGTCAGGTTGCTGGTGACGTTCGCCATCGCTCCACCTGCTCCCTCGGCCCGGTCCACCTCGTAAGCGGTGGCGCCGGAGACCAGGGACCACTTCACCTGCACCGTGGTCGTCGTGGGCGATGTGGCGGTCAGGCCGGTCGGCGCGCCCACCACGATGGGCTCGGTCGTATCGTCCTCACACGCGCCGAGCGAGCCCATCATCAGGGCGGCGGCGGCCAGCGTGAAGAGCCTTCGGGAGGGGAATCTCATTGGTCGCGATCTCCGATTTATTTTTCACGGTTCGATTGCAGAAGAGAGTGCAATCGATGATAGAGGGCCCGTGTGGACGGACGGCGACGTCGGCGTAACAAAGCAGTCACATCGCGCCTCCTCGTCACGGTTCACGAACGAAAATGGCCCCCGCCCGGTCGAACCGGGCGGGGGCCGTCCCGCGTTTTCGGTCCTTCGGCGAGCTTTACTCGATCTTCCAGGTGAAGCCGACCGACATCGAGCGACCCGTCTTGTAGGCGTATCGGATCACGTTCCCCTGCCGCTCCTCGAAGCCGGTATCGAGCAGGTTCTTGGCATCGAGCTTGGCGCTGATGCCCTCGCTGAGGCCCACCCGGATCGAGAAATCCACCAGATGGCGGGGGGTCTCGTAGATGTCCACCTTGATCGGCACCACCGCGGCAGACGAGATGCGCCGGCCCACCACGTTGTAGAGCAGCGTGGCGCTGGTCCGACCCGACTCGGTCGCGTAGGAGATGCCCGCGTTCACCACGTAGGGAGCCTGACCGACCATCGGCCGCTGGTTGTTGCTCAGGGCAGAGAGATGCGCGTTGCCCGTGTTGATCCGGCTCCGCATCAACGTCGCGTTGGCGAAGATCGAGTACTGGGTGAACGCCTCGCTCAGGAAGTCGAGGTTCTTCCGCATCTCGAGCTCGACACCGTAGTTGGTCGCTGACTCGGCGTTCACGTAGCCCAGCGCCGAGGCACCCGAAGTCGCTACATCCACCGCCTCAATGGGCTTGTCGAAGCGCTTGGCGAAGAAGCCGAGGCTCAACAGCTCGCTCGGGTTTGGATACCACTCCCAGCGCAGGTCGAAGTTCTGCACCAGCGTGCGCACCAGGCTCGAATCGCCGAACTGTTCGCGGTCGCCCAGCATGTCACGGTAGCTGATCGGCGCCAGCTCGCGGTACTCCGGGCGGGCGAGCGTCTGCGACGCGGAGAAGCGCAGCGCCTGGTTCTCCGACAGCGTCGCGTTGAGCGCGATCGACGGGAGCACATCCGTGTTGGTACGCAGGATGTTGATCACCGCGCGGCTGGTCGGCTCCGCATCCATGTCGAGGTTCCAGCGCTCGACGCGCGCGCCGCCGATCAGGCGGAGCCGGCTCCCCAGCGGCAGCTCGGCCATCGCGTAGCCGGCCGCAACCTTGTCGTCGGCGTTGTACGACCCACCGCTCGAGTTGGGCTCGAGCGTGAGGTTCGCGGACGACCCGTCGGTGAAGGAGCCGAAGAAGATCTCCTCGGGTGTCGCCGCCCGCTGCGCCGGAGTCAGGCCGAGCGCGCGCAGGTTGTACGAGGCCGACGTCGCGTCGCGCCGCGTGTGCCGGTAGGCGCCTCCGACCTTGAGCGTGCTCAGGCGATCGGACGAGCCGAGCGTCAGGGTGTAACCGGCATCGGCGGACAGCACGTCCTCGGTCAGGGCGCTCGTCGTGCGCTTCGCTCCGTCGGGGAACCAGCCGAGCCAGGAGAGCGGCAACCTCGTCCCATTCGGGGCGAACTCGAGCCCGTAGGCGATGTCGGCGCGATCCGGCTCGGTCCGGCTCACGCCGGAGGAGGTCGCTGACCACTCGATCTTGTTGTCCTCGTTCAGCAGGTGCACCGCGTGAACCTGATTCGAGCGCACCGTCCGCTCGACGTAGCGCAGCGACGTGCGGCGGACGCTGTCCACCTGCGCGAACTCCTCGAGCGTACCCCAGTCCTGGTGCGCCTCGTTGTCCGCGGTCCGGTCGTAGGTGTTGTGCAGCTCGAGCTTGTGCCCCTGCCCGATGTAGGTGCTCAGGTTGAGAAGCCCACCCCAAAGGATGCTGCTCTGTCCGGTCGATCCCATAAACGCGTCGGAGGCCTTGGGCGTGCCCTCGGCGTCGGCCGCGATCGCGCGCGCCCGGATCTCGTTTTCCTTCACTTCCTGGCTGCGCGAGTACGAGAGCGAGCCGACGTAACCCACGCGGTGGCCGAACAGGATCGGATCCTCGCCGCCGAACGAAAGGCTGCCCGAGAGGTTGGGCAGCTCCTGGCGCTCGGAGAACGACCAATCGCGCGGGAGCGACCGGATCAGACCGTTCACCTGCGACTGCGAGAGCCGGCTGAAGTCACTCGTCCCCGTGATCGTGGTGGGAAGTCGCCTCTCCGATGCCGCCAAACCGAGCCACTCCCCGCCGACCGAGCCGGGCAGGGGAATGTTCTTGCCGGTCGTCAGCGAGTTGAACCCGCTCGAGACCGAGACCTGGAGCATCCGGGCCGCCGGGAACGACCTCGTCCTGAGGTTCACCTGGGCGCCGCTGAAGTCACCGGGCTGATCCGGGGTGAACGTCTTGGAGGTGGTGATCGTCTCGAGCAGGCTCGCCGGGAAGAGGTCGAGCGGAACGACCTTCTTCTCGGGCTCGGGGCTCGGAACCCGAGCTCCGTTGAGCGAAGTCGTCGTGTAACGCTCGCCCAGGCCGCGCACGAAGACGTACTTGCCGTCCTGCACCGTGACACCGCTCACGCGCTGCACGGCCTGCGCGGCGTCGCTGTCGGGACTCCTCGCGATCTGCTCGAGCGTGGTCGCGCTGGTCACGCCGATCGCGGTGCGCTGGGCGTCGAGGGCGCGGTTCACGCTGCCCTGCTCGCGCGCGGCCGAGACCGTGATGCCTTCGAGCGCGACGGCGGCCGTGGAGAGCGAGATGTCCTGCTGCACGACCTGGTCACGCGAGATCGCGATCCCCTCGATCGTTTTGACCCCGTATCCGATGAACTCGATCTTGAGGGACTGCGGGCCGACCGGAACGTTCAGGAGCAGGTAACGGCCGTCCATGCCCGACAGCACGCCGACCCTGGTCCCGACGACCGAGATCTGGGCGCCGCTGATGGGCCGCCCGGTGGTGGCGGCCAGGATGTGCCCGATGATCTTGCCGGTGGCCGCCTGTCCCGAGACCGCGGCGGGGAGCAGCAGGGAGAGCCACAGACCGAGGAGGAGGCGATTCTTGATCTTCATCATGCGAAGAGCCCTTGAGCTCGAGTTGGTTCTCAGAGCCGGGGATCAGGACAAAGCTACTCCCCTCCCGGCGTTTCCAAGCTGAGGCAGGAACCCGTCTTTCCGGAGATGGGACGGTCACCGTTCTGTAACGGAGTCACGGCTGTGTATTGTTTCGCGCCGTAGGCCGATTCCCGTTTGACGCCTCCCCCTCCCAGCCCCGAGGTTGGCCCCATGGACGAGCCCCTCGATCCCCACCTGTGTACCCTGCTCGCCCGCGCCGAAGTCACGCGTGCGCGCTCGTACATCTATGAGGATGGCGGGCGCACGATCCGGGAGCAGAAGGAGCTGACCGAGATCCCGGCTCCCCCGTTCGGCGAGGATGCGCGGGGCCGGCGCATGGCCGAGCTGATGTCCGACTCGGGCCTGGGGAGGGTCGGAACGGACGAGGTGGGCAACGTGCTCGGATGGTGGGGCGAGGGCTCCGAGCCGCCGCTCATCGTCTCGGCCCACATCGACACGGTCTTTCCGGCGGGGACCGATGTAACGGTCCGAGCGGACGGCGATCGGCTGGTGGGCCCGGGGATCTCCGATGACGGCCGCGGGCTGGCCGCGCTGCTCGCCCTCGCGCGCGCCTTCGCGCGCGCCCGGCCCACGCTCGTCCGCCCGGTGTTGTTCGTGGGCACGGTCGGCGAAGAGGGCGAGGGCGACCTGCGCGGAGCGCGTCACCTCTTTCGGGAGGGCGGCCCCGGACGCGGCGCGTATGGCTTCGTCTCCCTCGACGGTGCCGGGCTCACCCGGATCGTCACGGGTGGGCTCGGATCGCGCCGGTTCCGCCTCACCGTGCGCGGCCCCGGCGGTCATTCCTGGGTGGACTGGGGGACCCCGAACCCGATCCACGCGCTCGGACGCGCGATCGCCGGCTTCACCGAGCTCGCGCTCGCGCAGGAGCCACGCACCACGTTGTCCGTCGGCCGGTGGGCGGGCGGCACCAGCGTGAACGCGATCCCGCAGGAGGCGTGGGTGGAGCTCGAGGTGCGGAGCGAATCGCTCCCCGAGCTGGACCGGCTCGACTCGCGCATCCGCGCGTGCGCCCGTGCCGCGTTGGCGGGGGTCAACCAGAGCGCGAACGGCTATCGCCCCGCAGAGCTGACCGTGGACGTGATCGGCGACCGTCCCGCGGGCGAGACCGATCCCGAGCATCCGCTGGTGCGCGCGGCGATCGCGGCGACGCGTGCCGTCGGTGGCATTCCCGAGCTCGCGGTGTCCTCCACCGACTCGAACATCCCGATGTCGATGGGCGTGGCCGCGATCACGATCGGAGCCGGTGGCGAAGCGGGCCTCGCGCACACGACCGACGAGTGGTACCGGAACGAGCGCGGGCCCGACGGGATCGTGCGCGGATTCCTGACCGTGCTGCTGTGCGCGGGCTGACGCCCGAGGCTACTCGGCGAACACCTCGGAGTGGTCGCCCAGGCTGACGGAGCCCTTGAGCCCCGTGGCCTGAACGTCGGCGCCCACGAGCGAGTCGTGCAGATCGACGCGCTCGAGCACGGCCTTCTCCCCGACGATCGTATCGCGCAGCTGCGAGTCGGTGACCCTGCTGCCCTTTCCGAGCGTGACGTTGGGTCCGATGCGGCCGCCCGTGATCACGACGCCCTCCTCGATGCGCACCGGCTCGATCACCTCGGCTCCGGTGACCTTGGTGCCCGCCGCGATCCCGCCCCGCCCCGTCGTCAGCAGGTGCCGATTGGTCTCGAGCAGAGTGTCGGGCTTGCCGCAGTCGTACCATCCCTCGACCGGCGCGACGAGCAGCTTGGCGCCCTTGTCGACCATGTACTGGAAGGCGTCGGTGAGAAAGTACTCGCCCCCGTTCTTCGGGCTGCTCAGGACGTGGTTGATCCCCTCGAACAGCAGCTTCGAGTCGCGGATGAAGTAGAGGCCGATGTTGGCGAGCTTGGAGATGGGCGTCTTCGGCTTCTCGACGATCCGCTCCATCGTCTGATCGGGCCGGGTGACGATCACGCCGAAACGCTGATAGTCCTCGACCTCCTTGGCCCAGATCACCCCCGCGTAGTCCTTCGGCAGCGTCTTGGCGAGATTGAGATCCGCGTCGAACAGCGTGTCCACGAACAAGATCAAGAGCTCCTGGTCCGCCCACGGCTCGGCGAGCTTGATGGCTCCCGCGGTCCCGTCCTGGACCTCCTGCACCACGTAGTGCGCCTCGATCTGCGGGTATTCCTTGGCGATGTACTCGCGGATCACGTCGCCCAGGTAGCCGACGATGAACACGACCTCCCGCACCCCCAGCTCGATCAGGTCGTCGAGGATGTAGCTCATCACCGGCCGCCCGCCGACCTTGAGCAGGGGCTTGGGTGTAAGGTGTGTGTGGGGCCGAAGCCTAGTGCCCTTACCGGCAAGCGGGATGATCGCCCTCATGGGCCTCCGTCGTATGGAGGGGGAAGAACGCGGGCCAACGTTACCGGGCGGAGGCCGGGCTGCAAAGACCGAACGACCTTGGGCCCCGCCCTTGCAAGACCGGGACGCCTGGAATCAGGGCGAACCCGGGCACGCTCCCGGGCAGCCGAGCGCAGATTCAAACGGACACACGCCGGGCTACCGAGCCGGCAGGAGACTTCGATGAAGAGCCAGACGATGACGGGAGTTCGGGCGATGGTTCTCGCGGGCGCCGCGACGCTGTTCGCCGGCCTCGCGCCGGCCGCCGCCCAGATGATGTCCCAGCCCGATCCGTTCATCCTCGTCACCGGAGTAGGAGAGGCGCGTATCCCCACCGACCGGGCCCGCCTCGACTTCATGGTCGAGAGGCAGGCGCCCACGGCCCAGACCGCGTCGGCGCAGAACGCCGACATGATGGACCGGGTGATCAAAGCCCTGCGGGCGGCAGGCGGCACGACCGTGACGATCGAGACGGAAGGCTATAGCCTTTCTCCCGTGTATCGCCAGATAACGAAGGAGAACGAGATTCCCGTGATCGAAGCGTATCGCGTGGTCAACCACGTGCGGGTGCGCGCGGACGACGTCACCAAGGTCGGCGCCTTGATCGACGCGTCGGTGTCCGCCGGCTCCAACCGGATCGCGAGCCTGACCTTCGAGGCCAAGGATCCGGAGCCCGCCCGTCTCGACGCGTTGCGCACGGCGGTCGCCAAAGCCAAGTCGGAAGCCGAGACGGTCGCGACCGCGCTGGGCGTCGTGCTGGGCATGCCGATCGACGTGCAGACCAGCGCCGACTACGGCAATCCGCCCCCGATGCCGATGTACCGCATGGATGCGGTGATGAGTCAGGCCGCGGTCGCCACGCCGATCGAGGCGAGCGAGCAGGTCGTGCGCGCCAACGTGACCATCCGCTACAAGCTGCTCCCGCGGTGACGTCCGGCCAGGCAGGGGCGGCGCTCTGAGCCTCATCAAAGGTCTCACGCGGAATCGGGCGGAAACCGACCCCCATTCGTCCGACTGGCGCCTCCGCGGCCGCACCTACGCGATCTCGTTCGACCGGGTGTGGAATGCCGCGCTCGCGCTGGCCGGGGGCGAGCTGGCCCGCTGGACGGTGGTCTCGGCGAACGACGAGGAGGGAGTCATGCGGGCCCGAGCCGTCACCCGCATCTTCCGGCGCGTGGACGACGTACGCATCAGCGTCACGCTCGACGGCAACGGGCAGACGCGTGTGGACGTGGTCTCGGTGTCGCTCCGGCGGAAGCGGGATCTGGGCGGCAACGCCCGCCGCATCCATCACTTCATGAGGGAGCTCGACGCCAAGCTGGGGGCCACGGAGGCGCAGATCCTCGACGCGACGCGCGAACCCCAGTTCACGGCCTGAGGTTCGAGCTCAGGCTGGAGCCGACACCTCGTCGATGAGCGGGAACCCCTCCGACCGCGCCACGTAGGTCGCCGCCGTGATGTCACCCGTGACGTTGAGCGTGGTTCGGCACATGTCCAGGATCCGGTCCACCCCGATGATGATGCCGATCAGCGCCGGGTTCACGCCGATCGAGGCGAGGATCAGGATGATGAACGGGATCGAGCCCGAGGGGACCCCCGCCGTTCCGATGCCACCCAGGATTGCCAGGTAAGCGACACTCAGCTGGGCCCCCAGCGAGAGATCGACTCCAGCGAGCTGCGCGAGGAAGATCACGGTCACGCCCTCGTAGAGCGCGGTGCCGTTCTGGTTCGCGGTCACCCCGACCGTGAGCACGAACGAGTTGATCTCCCTCGGCACCTTCAGATTCTCCTCCGTGACCCGCAGCGCGGTCGGCAGCGTGGCGTTCGACGATGACGTCGAGAACGCCGTCAGCATCACGGTCTTGATGCGCCGGAAGAATTCGAGCGGCGGGATGCGGGACAGGAACCGGACGCTCAGCGAGTAGACGCCGAACATCTGGATCCCGAGGCCCAGCAAGACGGTGACGATGAACCACACCAGCGCGCCCAGGAGATCCAGCCCGAAGCCCGCGGTGTTCGTGAAGAGAAGACACGCCACCGCGTAAGGGGCGAGCTTCATGACTCCGTCGATGATCTTGGCCGAGACCGCGTAGAGTCCCTCGAGGAAGCCCAGGAACGGCGCGGCCACCGCGGGCGCGAGCAGCGTCGTGGCGAAGCCGAGCGCGAGCCCGAAGAACATCAGGTGCAGGAGGTTCGGCGTCGGGCTCGCCACCGCGGCCATCGGGTTGGTCGGGATGAGCGTCTCAATCACCTCCGTCAGGACGGGACGCTTCGCGGGAGCGGTGGCCGCCTGAACGCGCGCGGCAGCGTCGCTGCCGTAGCGCGCCTCGAGTCCGGCCGCGGTGACCGGCGAGATCCGCTCGCCGGGCTTGATCACGTTCACGACCGTGAGGCCGACCACGACCGAGATGCCGGACACGACGATCGTATAGAGCAGCGTCTTGAGCCCGACCCGGCCGAGCTTCCGGATGTCACCCATGCCCGCGACCCCGACCACCAGGGACGAGAACACGAGCGGGATCACGACCATGAGGAGGAGACGCAGGAACAACTGGCCGATCGGGTCGGTGACGTTGCGGACGAACCACACCAGGCCGGGAGCGGTCGGACCGAGCGCGGCATTGGCGATCACGCCGAGCGTCGCGCCGCCCGCCAGTCCGAACAGGATCCGGCTGTGGAGCGGGGGTCCCTTCGGGGGATCGCGGGTGGCGTCCCTGAGATCGGTCGTCAGTTCGCGCTCGAGAGCATTCGGGTCCGCGCCGCCCGGGGTCATGGTCGGCCAAGTTGCGCCGCGATCGCGGCGCCCACAATGGCCGCCGGGGCTCCCCCATGATGCGTTGGTCCCGCCCGGCGACGTGCGCTAGCTTCGACCACGATGCCCATTTCGCGCCGACTTCTTCTCGCTCTGGCCCTGACGCTCGGGCTCTCCGCGTGTCGTGCCGAGGCTCCTCAGGCGGGCGTGGACCCGGACTCCACCGCCCTGCCCGGCGCCACCGGCGCGCTCCCCGGACGGGCCTACGAGCGAGCGGTCGTGTTCCTCACCGCGGTGGGCGACAGCACGCTGATCGTGCCCTGGCTCTTCAACTCGCGCACCAGGCCGGGCGGCGTGGACCGGATCGCGCGCGCGTGGCTGTCGCGCGGTGGTGTCTGGGAGGCATTTCTCCTGGAGAGTTGGGAGACGCCACCGACGCGGGTGCCGTGGCGCCTACATCCGCGCGGACGGCTCCGGCTGGTGGTCGGCGAGGGCGAGTCGCTGGAGGCGCTGCTCTTCGAGGAGGGGCCGCGGCGGCTCGAGGTGCAGATGGGCGCGACGCGCGCGGAGTGGCACGGATCACAGGGTGAGACGTTCCTGGTGGCGGACGGAGCGGCCGTGCTCTCCGATCGGCGCCTTCCCGGACTCGTGCTCGACCTCGCGCGCGCGCACCGCGGCGAGTCGCCGCCTCCGGGTGATTGGATGTTCCTCACCTCGGGAGACTCGGTTCAGCTGGTGCTCTCCGGCACCGACGTTCCGGTGGGCGGAACGGCCTCGTACGAGGGGTGGGCCCGGCTGCCGGACGCGAGCGAGATCCCTTGGCGCGACATCACGGTCTCGTGGACCGAGACGCGCGCGTTCGAGAAGGCACGCCGCGAGGTGCCGGTGCGCTGGGCGGTAGCCGCCGGCCAGGAGATGTCCGCCGACCTCGAGGTGAGGACCGCCCACATCGAGGCGGGCGAGGGCGATGATCCGCTCCTGCCGGTGGACGCGCTGTTCGAGGTGGCCGGCGACCTCCGCATCGGCACCGCCGCCTACCCACTGCGCGGGCTGGTCCGGCACGTCCAGCGTTGAGGCACACGAGAAAAAAAACCGCACCCTCGTCGGGCGCGGCTCCAGTGACCTCGATGTACCTTCGATGTGGCCTCGGTCAGCGGCCCTTGATCGTCTCCAGGACCAGCAGGCCGATCCCGACCGACAGGATGATCGCCACCGCGTTCGTGCCCACCGCAACGAGGGACACGACGGTCCAGAAGACCGCGTGGGTGAACAGGTATCCCCCGGGGACCAGGTCGCGCATCGGCTCCTCAGCTGCTCGTGTTCGGGTTTGCGACGTCACCACTCTCGGTGCGTTTCCGGATCTGCGCAAGGTACCCCGGCTCGATGTCCAGGAGATTGCAGATCTTCCGCATCAGGAGGTCCGCTTTGGCGGCCAGCTGGCCGTCGGCGTAGACCAGCCCCCACATGATCTCGACCAGGACCATCTTCTGGCCCCGGGAATAGTGCTCCTTGATCAAGCTGGTGAACTGCCAGAGGTCCACCGCCTCGGCCCGCTCCCGCTCGGCGAGCGCCACCAGCTCGTCCGCCTGCGCCCCGTCGAGCCCGAACTGACGGGTCACGGCGGAGGTGAGGTGCGCCCGCTCCGCGTGGGTGAAGTCGTCGTCCGCGTGGGCCAACTCAAGCAGGAGCGCGCAGGCCGCCAGGCGGGTGTCCCGGGTCCGGAGATCCGGACTCGGCGAATCCGGGAACATCGCCGAATGGAATAGAGACTTGATGCCGCTGAGCATACAGGTTCCTCCTGATCGGGCACCCTGACCTCGAGATCCAAGATACCACGGCATCCCGGCCTTGGGGATCTCACTTTGGTACCCCCGATCGTCCGGGACCGCATTTCGCGACCACGGGTAGGGCGGACCACTCCGCTCGATCGCCGCCCGTCCCCTGACCTGAGTCCATATGGCCGCAGGCTCCGGCAGCTCCCACCACGAGGAAGAGGCGCTCGGAAAGGCGTACGACGCCCGCCTGATGCGCCGGCTGCTCCGCTACCTGAAGCCCCACAAGCTTCCGGTCGCGGCTGCGCTGGTCATGCTGCTCGCCCTGGCCGGCGCGGAGATCGCGGGGCCCAAGCTCACCCAGCTCGCGATCGACGAAGCCATCCCAGCGGGCGATCTGCGCCAGCTGGCCCTGCTGGGCGCCGCGTTCCTGGCCGCCAGCCTGGCGATGTTCGTCCTCCAGTATCTATCCGAGATCGTGACGACCTGGCTCGGCCAGACCGTCATGTACGACCTGCGCACCGAGATCTTCGCCAAGCTGCAGAAGGCCGACCTCCGGTACTACGACAAGAATCCGGTCGGCCGCCTGATGACCCGGATCACCAGCGACGTAGAGACGCTGAACGACCTGTTCAGCTCGGGCGTGGTCACCGTGTTCGGCGACCTCTTCACGCTCCTGTTCATCGTCATGGTCATGGTGCGCATGGATTGGCGCATGGCACTGGTCACGCTCGCGGTGCTGCCGCTGGTGTTCGTGGCCGTGTTCGTGTTCCGGGCGCGCATCCGCGACGTGTACCGTGACATCCGCGTGCGGCTGGCGCGCATCAACGCCTTCCTGCACGAGCGGATCACCGGCGTACGCGTGGTGCAGCTCTTCAACCGCGAGGCCGCCGACGCGAAGACGCACACCGAGATCAACCAGCACTATCTGGAGGCGCACCTCCGCTCGATCACGTACTACGCGCTGTTCTTCCCGATCATCGAGGTGTTCACCGCGGTCGCGCTCGCGCTGATCCTCTGGTACGGCGGAGGCGAGATCCTCCAGGGGACGGTGACGGTGGGCGTGGTCGCGGCCTTCCTCCAGTACGCGCGGCGCTTCTTCCGCCCGATCCAGGACCTCTCGGAGAAATACAACCTGCTCCAGGCCGCGATGGCGTCGTCCGAGCGGGTGTTCCGGCTGCTCGACGGCCAGCTCGACATCGTCGATCCGGAGCCCGCGGTCGAGCTGCCACGCGCCACACGAGGCGAGATCGAGTTCCGGGACGTGTGGTTCGCGTACGGGAAGCGCGAGAGCGGCGAGCCGGACTGGGTGATCCGCGGCCTCTCGTTCCGCGCGGCGCCGGGCGAGAAGCTCGCGATCGTCGGACACACCGGCGCCGGGAAGACCACGATCATCAACCTCCTGATGCGCTTCTACGACCCGCAGCGGGGCGAGATCCTGCTCGACGGAGTGCCGATCCAGCACCTCTCCCTCGGCGATCTGCGGGGGCGCATCGGGCTCGTGCTGCAGGACGTCTTCCTGTTCAGCGAGGACGTCCGCTACAACATCCGGCTGGGCGAGAACGAGATCGACGAGGCGCTGGTGGTCGAAGCGGCTCGGCGGGTGGGCGCGGACCGGCTCATCCGCCGACTGCCGAAGGGATACGACCAGCCGCTCGGCGAGCGCGGGACATCGCTCTCGGTAGGCGAGCGCCAGCTGGTGTCGTTCGCGCGCGCGCTCGCGTTCGATCCCCCGATCCTCGTGCTCGACGAAGCCACCAGCTCGGTGGACTCGGAGATCGAGGCCCAGATCGAGATGGCCACGGACGAGCTGCTCAAGGGGCGCACCAGCCTGGTGATCGCGCACCGACTGTCCACCGTGAAGGGCGCGGACCGCATCCTGGTGATGCACCACGGGGAGCTGCGTGAAGAAGGGAGTCACCAGCAGCTGCTCGAGCGCGGCGGGCTCTACGCGCGTCTGCACGCGCTGCAGTTCACGCGGGCGCCCGCGGCATAGTTGCGTTACGTCGGCGTGACGAACCGCCTCACCGCTTCGGTCACCTCGTCGGGCGCCTCTTCCTGCGGCCAGTGCCCGACGGGCAGCTCGACCACCTCCGCGTTCGGCAGCGCCTCGCGCCAAGGCGCGAGAAGCCTGGGCGGAAACGCGGGATCGCGCATCCCCCAGATGATGAGAGCGGGCAGATCGGCCAGCGCAGCACGCTGATCCCAGAGGCCCTGGTAGAACGCCGAGGACCCGAGCAGCGCGTGGGCCAGCGCCCAGAGCACGCGCTCGCGCGAGTCGATGCCGACGAACGGCGCGAGCAGCTGGCCATGGATGCGCTTGGTCAGCTTCTTCCGATCGGCGTACGCGGATGGCGTGATGATGCGGAGCGACGCGTTCAGGTTGCGGTACAGCCACAGCCCCACGCTCCCACCCGCGAAGCGCGCCTTGCGCGCCATATCCGGGTCGTCCTCGAAGCTCCACATGAAGGAGTTGAGCACGACGAGCCGGGTCACCGGTCCGGTGCGATCGAGGGCGGCCGGAAGTCCGATCGGGCCGCCGAAGTCATGCACCACGAGCGTCACGTTCTCGAGCTCGAGCGCGTCCAGCCAGGAGCGGAATCGGCCGGCGTGCGCTTCGGGCGTGTACTCGGCGCCGAAGGGGCGCTCCGAGAGGCCGAAGCCGAGATGGTCGGGGGCGAGGCAGCGGTGGGTGCCGCGCAACCCGAGGATCAGGTGGCGCCAGTCGAAGGACCAGGTCGGCGTGCCGTGCACGAACACGATCGGCGGACCGTCCTGCGGGCCCTCGTCCACGTAGCTCAGCGCGCCTTCGCCCTCGATCTCGATGCGGCGCGCCGTGAACGGATAGAGCTCCCGATCGACCCAGGAAGGAATCCGGGCCGCGGCGACCCGGGTGGCCGACCTCCTCCAGTCCTGCTCGGTCACCGATCCCGCGCGGAGTTGACGGAGTCGATCCAGCGGCGCAGCGAATCCGCGTCGAGGACACGGGGCAGGGTCCGCTCGGTTGGCGCGGCCGCGGGTTCCGGCCTAGGCTCCTCGCGCTTCGGGGGCGCCGCCGGTCTGGACTCCTCACGCTTGGGCGCGGGGGCGGCGGCCGCGGGGGCCTTGAGCGCCTCGAAGCGCCTGGACATCGGGACCAGCCTGTTCCCGATGCGGAGTGTCGGCTCCTCCTTCCAACCGTCCTCGGGCTGCAGCGCGTCCTCCGAGTAGTGACTGCCCGCGTTCCAGAGCACCCAGTCCTCGACCCCGGCGTCGTACGTGGCCTGAATCTGCGCTCTCACCTCGGGCGCGCCATAGGCGGGCTGCCCGAGGGAGAAGTCCTGAAGATAGGGGCGGATCTTCCCGGCTCCGGGCACCGACTGCGAGCGCTCCATTGCCCGCTCCAAAGCCGCGCGCACGATCTCGTAGGGATAGGAGTTCGGCCTGTCGTAGCCGAAGCTCCCCCGGTAGTAGTGCGACGGATAGACCATCGGCAGCGCGTAGTCCACCCGGTCGATGAAGCGCTCCCAGACCTGCCCGATCCCGACGTCCACCGTGGACGTCGTGATGCCGAAGACGTCGGCCGTGTGGGTCACGTCGAGGCCCAACGAATCGAGGCGCTGGTCGGCGTACTCCAGGAACGCGCGCACCACCTCTTCCTTCGCTCTCCCATTCGTCCCCGGAAAGCGGGCGTGCGCCATCTCGCCCCGGGGCGCGTCCGGGAACCGCACGTAGTCCCACTGGATCTCGGGGAAGCCGAGCTCGACGACCTCTTCGGCGAGATCGAGCTCGTAATCCCACAGATCGCGGTTGGCGATGTTCATCCAGATGATCCCCTTCCCGTCCACCCAGGCTCCACCCGAAGAATCCTGGACGGCGAGCGCGGGGCGCGCCTTCGCGAGGATGGGATCGCGCACGATCACGATGCGCGCGATCGGATAGATGCCCGCGGCCTCGAGCTTCTTCAGCAATCCGGGCAGATCGCGGATGCGGATCTCGCCGGTCGCGCCGATGGCCTTGGCGACGGGAACACCCGTGCGATGGCTGACGAACCCGGACGCGTCCTTGATGTCGATCACGAACGAGTTGATCTCGGTGCGCCGCGCGACCTCGATCATCTGATCCATCCGCTTGGTCGAGCCGGCGGCCCAGGCGTTGAGGTAGAGCGCGCGGACGTGCTCGGGGCGCTCGAATACGGGTCGGGCGTCGGGAGCGGGGATCTGACCCGAGGCCTGCTGCCCACCGGACGCGGGCGCGGGTTGCAAGGGTTCCGCATCGGGCGATGCGTCCGGCGCGGCCTCGGCGGCGGCCACGGGCTCGGCACCGGGGGCGGGGATCGGCACACCGCCGGACGAGGACCCGGCGTCACCGACGCAGGACCAGCAGAGCGCGGCCAGGAGGAGGAGCGGGAGGCGGCGCATCGGCGGAATGACCAATTGAGGAGGGATCAGTAGGCGCGGACCGACGGATCCACGTCCTGGCGCCACTTGAGCATGCCCCCCTGCAGGTTGAACACGCGCGTGAAGCCAGCCGCTTGAAGGTCCAGGGTGGCTCGCCCGCTGCGCGCTCCGGACCGGCAATAGATGATCAGCTCGGCCGCGGGATCCAGCTCACCCACGCGAGCCGGCAGCTCGCGCATGGGAATCCTGAGCTGCCCGATCTCGGGCAGGTCGGCGATCGCGGCCTCGTGGAGTTCGCGTACGTCGAGGAGCACGATCGGATCCTTCCGGTCGAGTCGCGCCTTGAGCTCCTTCGGCGTGATCTCCGGAATCGCGGGAGCGTGGCTGCCGCCCGTTTGCATCGGCCTGGTTCCTCCGGGGGGACGGACCTCCACCCCGATCGCATTTGCAAGGAGCGTGCGCTACCGGCGCAGCAGGCGGGACAGAAGGTCCGCCGTACGTCCCGCAGCGCCGAGATGAGCCGCAATATAGCGGCGCCCCGCGACCCCGGCGGAGGCCCGCGCCGCCACGTCGCTCAGCCATTCGGCCAGCGCGGAAGTCGCCCCTCCGGCGTCACG